>JBIKTI010000157.1:0-6213 GCA_044348205.1 Phycisphaerales bacterium
GCCATCCGGCCAGTTCATGCACTGGTAGGTGCACCACCAGTACTCGGGCAGCGTCTCGCCCTTCCAGGCGAAGACGGGGATGCCCTTCGGGTTCTCAGGGGTTCCGCCCTTGCCGATCGCGACCGCGGCGGCCGCGTGATCCTGCGTCGAGAAGATGTTGCACGACGCCCAGCGCACCTCTGCACCGAGCTCGACGAGCGTCTCGATGAGGACGGCCGTCTGAATCGTCATGTGGAGCGAGCCGGAGATGCGCGCGCCCTTGAGCGGCTTGCGGCCCTTGTACTCGGCGCGCAGCGCCATGAGGCCTGGCATCTCGTGCTCCGCGAGCTCGATCTCCTTGCGGCCGAAGCGCACGGTCTCGGCGTCGGTCGACGCGACCTTGTACAGCGGGCTTGAGAGGAGGACGAGACCCGTGTCCATGAAGGTCTTGCCGACGAGGGACTTTCCTTGGGAGTCGCTGCTGGCGGTCTTGGACTTGGGCGCGGTTGGCTTCTTCATGGTCGGAGTGGGGCTTGGCATCGTGGGTCTCGTGAAGCGTGAAGCGGGAAGTGACGCGGTGTCGGCCGCTGTCTCGGGGAGAGGGCGCCGACCTTCGGCGGTGCCTCCCTTTCATCCTTATATGCGGATGAACGGCAGGATAGCCGCCCGTGATGCCGCGATCAAGCCACCAGCCCGCCGCTTTCGCACAACCATGCGGGCGCCGTGGGGCCATCGCCGCGCTATCTTTCGCGCATGCTCAACAGAACCATCCTTGCCTGTGCCTTCGTCGCCGTGGCCGGCCTCGCAGCCGCGCTTGCACCGCTTCCAACCGCCCCCGCCCGCTCCTCCGACTACTCGGGCGACCCGTTCCCTCTCGAGAACTGCCCCGTCACGGGCGAGAAGCTCGGCAAGGACGCCGTCACCGTCGTCCTCGATGGGATGAAGGACATCAAGCTGAACGGCACGCAGGTCAAGTTCTGCTGCCCGAAGTGCGTGGAGGGCTTCAAGGCAGACCCCGCGAAGTACACGGGCAAGATGAACGACGCGATCGTGAAGGCCGCGGGCGAGTACCCGATCAAGGCCTGCATCGTGATGACGGACGAAGTGATCGACTCGGACGCCAAGATCGTCGTCCACCACAACCGCGTCTACCGTCTCTGCTGCAAGAAGTGCGTCACGCGCTTCGAGCGCGACCCGTCGAAGTATGTGCAGGAGTTCGAGGCGCGCGTGATCGCCGCGCAGAAGCCCGCCTACAAGTCAACCACCTGCCCGGTCAGCGGCAAGCCGCTCGGCGACGGCGCGGTCGACATGGTGCTGAAGGACCGGCTCGTGCGCGTCTGCTGCCCCGGATGCGTCGGGCCCGTGAAGGCAGACCCTGCGGCCGCGTTCGCCAAGATCGACGCAGCGAAGTGAACGCGCGGACGCGCGAGACCACGACCACCACACGGCCCCGCCTCGCGCGGGGCCGTTTCATTTGAATGCCCCGAGAAAGACGCTACTTCGCGAGCCGCGCCACGAAAAGCCCGGGGCCCTTCGACTCGATCGCCGGCCGCAGCGGCCGATAGAGCGAGAGCGACAGCTTCGCCGCCGACGCGAGGCTCCGCATGTCGTCCTCGCCGAAACCGAGGTGCTCGTGCCCCATCGTGGTGCGGTACTCGCTGCGCGCGTGCGCCACCATGTCGATCACGATGACGATGCCGTCCTTCGCCAGCGCCTTGCGCGCGGCCGCGAGCACTTCCGCGGGCGAAGGCACATGGTGCAGGACGAGCGACAGGACGCACGCGTTGAATTCCCCCGCCTTCGCGGGGAGATCGACGAGGTCGCCGCGGCGCACCTCGACATTGGCAAGCTCGCGAAGGCGCCTGCGGGCCGCGTCGAGCATGGCGGGCTCGCGGTCGACCGCGACGACCTTCTTCACGAACGGCGCGAGTTCCGCAGCGATCTCGCCCGTGCCGCATCCGAGGTCGGCGACGGTCCACGACGCTGGCGCGAGCGCCAGCAGCGCCTCGGACGCGAAGCGCTCGCCGAAGAGGCCGCGCCGCAATCCGCTCCACTCGCCGCCCACGCGGCCGAAGAAGCCCTTGGCGTCGCCGCCACGCGCGGCGAGCACCTCCGTCAGCCGCCTGTCGTCGTCTGCGAACGCAGCGTCGTCGCCGAGCGCGCCGCGCAGGAGGTCCCACGCCGCGCGCGCCTCGGCGGAGAGCGCCTCGCGCACGAGCCTGTAGTAGGTCGCCGTTCCCTCCGCGCGCTTCGACACGAGCCCCGCCTCGAAGAGCGCCTTCAGCTGGCGGCTCATCGTCGACTGCGGCAACTGCAACGCAGCCGCGAGTTCGCCGACCGCGAGCTCCTCGCGCGCGAGGAGCCTCAGCATGCGGGCACGCTGCGCGTCCGCAAGCGCGTGGAAGATGGGGATGACTGGTTGAGGCTCGCTCGGCACAGTGGGTCGGCCGTTCGCGCTGGTCTCACGGCCCAGGAGGAAGCCCCGTGGTTCCTTCGGCAGCGAGCCCGTACTCGGCGAGCTTCGCGGCGACGGCGGGCGACTCTGGATCGACCGTGTAGGCCTGGCGCAGGCGTCGTCCCGCGGTCTTCGTGTCGCCGAGGCGCTCCGCGACCTCGACGGCCTTCAGATAGGGCTCGACGCTGGTGCCGTCCGACAGCAGGATCGCGCCGCGCACCGCTGTGTTCGCCGTGTCGGGGTCGTCCATGCGCAGGCCGTAGTCGGCGAGGAGAAGGAGGCTCGGGATCGAGCGCTGCAGGTTGCCGCGGTCCTGGAGGAGCTGCACGAGCTTCTGCTTCTCGCCGAGCTCGAAGTAGACCTCCGCGAGACCTGCCGCGACTTCCTCGCTGGTCGGGTTCGAGGCGTGCGCCGTCTCGACATGCGTGCGCGCGTCGCGCAGGTTGCCGAGCTTCGCGAGGCAGACGCCGTAGCGGTACTCGACCTCCCAGTCGCCCGGCGCCTTCTCGAGGATCTCGAGATAGGCGGGCGCGGCCTTGTCCCACTGCGCATAGCGGAACGCGTGGTCGGCCTCTGCGCGGGCGGCGACCATGGGCCTCCCCGACGAGCAGGCGGAGAGCGCGAGGAGGGAGCACAGCGCGGCGATGGAAAAACCCGCGCCCAGTCGGGACTTCAGGGGAGTCATGGCGCGGATGATACGGGTTCGCGGCGGGCGCGGGCGGGCGGCGCACGCGCGGGGAAAATCGGGGAGACTCGCACGGTGCACCCGCGTGAACAGCCCGATCGAGCGGACTCGGCCGAGGGCGGCGTTCCGCAAGCCCCCGCGAAGTCCCCGTTTCCGACAGCGGATGCGGAGGGTTCGCCGCACACCCCCCTTCGGGTGGCGCTGGCCCTGCACACGGGCGCCGCTGGCGTGGCCGACCATCTCGACCTCTTCATCGGACCTGACGCGTGCGCGGACCGCGACGCGCGCATCGCGCGCACCTATCGTCTGCCGCTTGCGGCGCTTCAGGCGGGGTCGCTCCGCGAGGGGATCCACGACGCCGTGGAACTCGAGGCGCACCGCGCGGAATACCTCGCCCTCGCGTCGCCTCGGGAACTCTCGGGCAACCGCGGACGCGTGGAGCCTCTCTTCTCCGCGCGGGCGGGCGGCGAGGTCGCGCAGGACCGCTTCCTGCTGCATCTCGACGGGACCGCCCAGCCGCCTCGCATTCTCGGCGTGCGCGAACGGGACGCGCACTGGACGATCACGGTGGACCGCGCGTGAATGCGGACGGGGAGAGCGAACGAACGACCGGAGAACCCAACGCGTGCCTTACCTCGAGCAGCTTCCCATCGGCATCGGCGCCCTCTTCTCGGCCTTCGGAGTGCTGTGCATCCTGCTCGTCGTCGTCGGGTTGCCAGGGACTTGGATCCTGATCGCGACGGCCGTCCTCATCGACCTCCTCGACTGGCTCTGGCTGCAGCCCGATGCGCCGCTCACCTTCCACCCGCTGACGATCGTCGCCGCTGTCGTGCTCGGGCTCGTGGGCGAGCTCCTCGAGTTCCTGCTTTCCGCGGCGGGTGCCAGGAAGTTCGGCGCATCGAACCGCGGCATGCTCGGCTCCGTGGTCGGCGGCGTCGTGGGCGCGATCTTCGGCACCGTGCTGATCTGGATCCCGATCATCGGCACGCTGATCGGCGCCGTGTGCGGCACAGCCGCAGGCGCCGTGATCGGCGAGATGTGGGACGGACGCGCCACGCTGCGCGACTCCGCGAAGCCCGCGTTCGGCGCCGTGCTCGGCCGCGTGCTCGGCACGCTGTCGAAGCTTCCCATCGCCGTCGCCGTGTGGGTGCTGCTCGCTGTGGCCGCGTTCCGCAGCTAAGTTGTGCATGGCATCGCCATGCACGATCAGATCCGAACCGACTCGACCCCGCAGCGCGCGCCCTCGCCCGGGGGCCTTGCGCCGTGGTCGATCTCGAAGGAGGAGTGGGACGCGTTCACGGCAAGCCCTTGGCTTTCGCCGCGCAGGACGCGCCTCGTCTACGGCATGCTGGGAGCTGTCGTGATCGGCGGCGCCGTCGTGTTTCCGATCCTGCTCGCGGTCCTTGTCGCGCTGCCGCTTGGACTGAGCCTCGTGCTCGTCGGGAGTTCCGCGACCCTCGGTCTTGCCGTCCTCGCGGTGTTCGCCAACATGTTCCGCTCCGGGCAACGATGGTCGACGCGCGCGCAGGCGCTCTGGGACGAGCGCGGCTGCGTCTGCCCGATCTGCCTCGCGCCGCTCACGCCATACGCGGACGACCGCGACAACTGCGGACATGGCTTCATCACCGAAGACCAGCCGTTCGTCCTCCGCTACCTCGAGACCATCGCGAAAGCGAACTTCGAGATGAGTCGTCAAGGGGCCATCAAGGCCGAACTCGCCGCGCTGCGCGAGCGCGCCCGCGCGCGCGGCAAGGCGTCGCGGCTCGACTTCGGCGGGCTCGTCCACTTGTCGACACGCGCGTGGGACCGCTGGTTCGGCTTCAACCAGCCGCTGTGGCGGCGCGTCCTCGCGCATGTCGCGGTCATCGCGGCCGTGGGCGCGGTCATGTGGCCCATCGCGGGGATCTACGCTGTCCTATTCGTCTGGTGCGCGGGCTTCTTCCTGATCGGCTACCGCGCCCTCGCCCGCGCGCGGGGCCTGCGCGCACGCGGCGAGCGCGGCGCCGCGGCACATGAGGTGCTCGCCGGCGTGTGCCTCTTCCTGGCCACGGTCGCGCCGACGACCATCGCCCCGGTCATCGGCCGAAACCTGCCGACGGAGATGCTGTTCACGATCGGTGAAAGGCTGCCCCGGACGACCGAAGACACCTTCGATGTCCTCGCGTCGCGCCCGCTCTCTCCGCAGGACCAGCAGCGGCTCTGCGACGCCATGCTTCCGTTCATCGCGAAATGGGCGCGCGGAGGCGGCACCATCGACCGAAGCCGTCATGCGGGCCACATCCTCGCGCGCCTCGCGGACGGATCGCTGCCCGCCGCGAACTACCCCCGACTCGCGCAGGCGATCGCGTTCATCGATGTCGCGGTCGACGGCCGTTCGCTCGGCTCCGACGAGAGCATCGTGGAGATCGCCTCGGGAACGAGACCCGAGATCGCGCTGACGATCGGCGGCCGGACGCGCTCGGTGCTTCGGGATGGACGCGGCGCCGTGCTCGTCTCGAGCGTCGAGGTCGACGGCGTGATCGCGTGGAGCTCCTCGGCAGGCGCCGACGCGACGGCGCCCCTCTTCGGCCTTGCCGACACTGGCACGGCAGGCGACAGGACGATGGTCGTGCGCGGGTGGTTCGCCATCCTGCCCGTCACGGCACCCGCCCCCACCGTCAGCGGCGTCGGCATCGGCGTGGACGGGAGACCTGCTCTTCCCGCAGGTTCGCTCGGCCCGTGGCCGATCGACCGGACGCTCACGCTTCGCGTTCGCTGAACGGCAGCTGCGCACGGACCGCGCTCAGCCCGCCTCCTCCGTCACGCTCATCACTTCCTCGACGGTGGTCTTGCCGAGGCGGACCTTTGCGAAGCCGTCCTGGCGGAGCGTGGTCATGCCGCGCTCGACGCAGAGCTTGCGGAACTCGACGACATTCGGGTTCGCCGCGATCTTGTCGCGCAGGTAGTCGTCGAGGACGAGCATCTCGTAGATGCCGAGTCGGCCCGAGTAGCCCGTCTGGCGGCACGCTGGGCAGCCGCGCCCGAGGCGCAGCGTGGACGCGTCGATCCCGTGCTCCACGAGGAAGTCGTGCATCTCGGGCTCGATCGGGCGCTC
>JBIKTI010000158.1:0-6182 GCA_044348205.1 Phycisphaerales bacterium
TGGGTTTCCTTGGACGAAGTCCACGGAACTGGGACCGTCGGAGTCGACTCCCACATCATCCGTTCCGCAGACTGCGTCTGGACTTCGTCCAGACTCCGTCTGACGGGCACTCATGGTTTCGGCCTCCGGTGGTGCGGATCACGATCACCGGAGTCGGCAAACCACGAGTGCCCGCAGACGTGAGTCTGCGGAACCGTTCGTGTCGGAGTCGACGGCTGACATCATCCGTTCCGCAAACTGCGTCTGGACTTCGTCCAAGGGCACCCGTGTTCCGCAGCATCAAAGAGCCGCCGCAGTGGCGCCCGCTCAAGCCTCGCTCCCCATCACGCGCATTCGCGGTAGTGGATCGGCTCCTCATCGGCACGACGCGTGAAGCACACGGGCGTGGCTGGCTCCTGCACGGCGCGCAGTCGCTCGAGATACTCGCGGAGCGCGGTTGCGTCGAACTCCATCAGCCAGTCGCTCGAGGCGGTCGGGTTGAGTTCGCGGATCTCGTCGATCAGTCGGTAGTGCTCTGCCACGGGACAACCTCCGTGGCGTCAAGGATCGGCCACGCCCCCCCGCATGCTTGAATCGAATCGCGGCCCCCGCTTATCGACCCGACATCAGCTCGGAGAGCTTGCGCTTCAGGAGCGCCACCCGCAGGAGGCTCCGCACGCGCGTCAGGAGCTCAAGCTTGTTGACGGGCTTGGTGAGGAAGTCGTCCGTGCCGCTCTCGACCGCACGCTCGTGGTCGCCGACCTCGTGCAGCGCCGTCACCATGATGACCACGATGTCGCGCGTGGCGGGGTCGCTCTTGAGCTTGCGGCAGACCTCGAAGCCCGACATCTTCGGCATCATCACATCGAGAAGCACAAGGTCGGGCTTCTCGCGGTGGATCGCCTCGATCGCCTCGAGGCCGTCGCGCGCGGTCGACAGCGCGCACGGGAGCGTCTCGAGGTACGCCTGCATCAGCTCGAGATTCTGCTGGTTGTCGTCGACGAGGAGGATCCTCGCGTTCGAGAGGTCGGACAGCGCGCTTTCGTCGATCGATGGCTGGGTCGCACCTGACATGCCGCGATTCTAGCAAAATGGCCCGTCACAGCCCGAGCGCCCGCGCAGCGAGGTCCACGGGATGCAGCGCCTCGCGGCCAGTTCCGTCGTGGATCTGATGACGGCAGCTCGTCCCGGGCGCGCACACGACGGCGTCCGCGGCAGCCCGCACGGCGGGAAACAGCCGCTCCTCGCCGATCGCCATCGAGAGGTCGTAGCGGCGGTCGACATAGCCGAAGCTGCCCGCCATGCCGCAGCAGCCAGTGTCGAGCACGGAAACATCCTTGCCGAAGATCCGGCGCAGGAAGCGCGCGGAACTCTCCGTCGTCCACAGCGCCTTCTGATGACAGTGGCCGTGCAGGACGACGCGGTCGCGCTGCGCGGGGAGCTCGGGCCGCCGCGGATGCTCGTCCCACGCGCGGTCAAGGAACTCCTCGACGAGGAAGGTCTTGCGCGCGAGCGCCTCGCGCGATGCGCGCGCGTCCTTCGCGGCACCCTCGGCGAGGTGCTCGGGAAGAAGCTCGAGCCAGTCGTCGCGGATGGCGCTGGCGCAGCTGGGCTCGAGCACGAGCACGGCGTCCGCGGAGGAACTCGCGAGGAGTTCCCCGAGCGCGCCCGCAGCGCGCGCGATCTCGTGGCGCGCCTCCGCGAGAAGACCCGTCGAGATGAGGCTGCGGCCACAGCAGCCGACATCGGCCAGGATGACGCGGTATCCGAAGGCCTCGAGGAGCCGCACTGCGGAACGGCCGATGCCCGGCTCGTTGTAGGCCGCGAAGCAATCGCCGAAGAGGATCACGGAGCGCGTCGCCACCCGCGGCGGACGCGCGCGGAACCACCTGAAGAGCGAGGGGCCGAACGCAGGAATCGACCGCCGCGGGTCGACGCCGAGCACGGCGTGCGCAAGAGCCTTCGCGATCGGCGTGGCGTTCACGATGTTCGCGATCGCGTGGAAGCGCGAGCCGAGCGCGTTCAGCCGCCGCACATGCCCGAACACGCGCGCCGACAGCGGTGCACCCTCGCGCGCGTAGCGCTGCGCGGTGTATTCGGCCTTCAGCTTCGAGATGTCGACATTCGACGGGCACTCTGTCTTGCACGCCTTGCAGGAGAGGCACAGGTCGAGCGTCTCGATCGTCTCGGGGTCGTTCCAGCGGTCCTTCGACAGCTGCCCAGTGACCGCCAGGCGCAGCGCGTTGCCGCGACCGCGCGTCGCGTGGCGCTCGTCCTTGAGCGCGCGGTACGAAGGGCACATGCTCGTGCCGCCTGTCATGCGGCGGCAGAGGCCCGCGCCGTTGCAGCTCTCGATCGCGTGCTCGAAGCCCTCCTCGCGGTCGTAGCGGAAGAAGGTCCGCACGGGTTCCGCGTGAAGGCCATGCCCGCCTGGCGCGACGCGAAGGTTGTCGACGATCCTCTCCGCGGGACCCGTGTCGACGATGTTGCCTGGGTTCAGCAGCCCCTTCGGATCGAACACCGCCTTCACGGCGCGCAGCGCGTCGCAGATCGTCTCGCCGAAGTACTCACCGAGAAGCGGCGAACGCACACGGCCGTCGCCATGCTCGCCCGACAGCGCTCCGCCATAGCGCGCGACGAGCTGCGCGATGTCCTTCGCGATTCTCACCATCACGGCGCGGTCCTTCGGATCATGGATCGCGACGAGCGGACGGATGTGGAGGCAGCCGACGGATGCGTGCGCGTAGTACGCGGCCGTGGTGCCGTGCTTCGTGACGATCGCGCGGAAATCCTCGACAAAATCGGGCAGTTTCGCGGGGTCGACCGCGGTGTCCTCGACGAAGGTGAACGGCTTGCGCACGCCCGGCACGCCGTGCAGGAGCGGCTCGCCCGCCTTGCGCAGCTTCCACGCCTTGAGGCGCTCGGCCGCGCCCGTGTAGGTCGACATCGAGGCCTCGGGCAGCGCAGCGCGCAGCGCATCGAAGCGCGCGGGCAGCTCGTCGGCGCGATCGGCGAAGTACTCGACATAGAGGACGGCGCCGAGCGGGCCCGACGCCGGCTTCGGCATCAGCTCGACATACTGGCGGTACTCTGTGTTGCGCAGCGCGACATCGATCACCACATCGTCGACAAGCTCGACCGCGGCGGGCTTCGTGGCGAGGATCGCCTTCAGGTTCGCGAGCGACTCGCGCACACTTGCGAATCCGATGATCGCAAGCCCCCGCTCCTTCGGCTTCGGCACGAGCGACACCTCCGCGCGCAGCGTGGTCGCGAGCGTGCCCTCTGCACCGCACACGAGATGCGCGAGGTTCACCTTGTCGTAGGTGCCCGGCGTCGAGCGCTCGAGCTGGTCGAGGAAGATGTCGAGCGAATAGCCGTCGACATGGCGCAGGATCTTCGGGAAGCGCGCCCTGATCTCGCCCGCGATCGGCCGCACGATCGCGGCGACGGCATCCGCGAACGCGCGCTGCGCGAGGCTCCGGTCGCAGCTTCCCTCCTCGAATCGGTGCACCGACCCGTCCGCGAGCACGACCTCGAGTGCCACGAGGTTCTCCACGGTGCGGCCGTAGAGGATCGAGTGCGCACCCGCCGAGTTGTTGCCGATCATCCCGCCGAGCGTCGCGTGCGAGCTGGTGGCGACATCGGGGCCGAACATCAGCCCGTGCGGCGAAAGCGCCTCGTTCAACTGGTCGAGCGTCACGCCCGGCTCGACGACCGCGCGGCGCGCCTCGGGGTCGATCGACACGATCGCTCGGCAGTGCTGCGAGAAGTCGACGATGACAGCGCGATTCACGCTCTGCCCGGCGAGCGCCGTGCCTGATCCGCGCGGCAGGATCGGCACGCCCTCGCGGCAAAGGTGCCGCACCACCGCGGCGCCGTCCTCGACCGAGTGCGGCACGACCACGCCGATCGGCTCGACCTGGTAGATGCTCGCGTCGGTCGAGTAGAGCATGCGGTCGTGGCGACCGAAGCGAATGTCGGCGCGCGCGACGGATCGCAGCGCGCGGGAGAGCGACAGGCGCAGCGCATCGAGCGCGTCGCCGCGCTCGGCCAGCGGAAGGCTCGTCGAGTGGTGGTCCGTGGTGCGCGCCGCCGTCATGTGCGAAGCATAATCGCGCGCGGACAAAGCCTCACGGCGCCGCGGGCGCGTTCTCCTGCACGGGGGCAGCGTTCTCGCCGCAGAGCTCCTCGAGCTTCTCGCGGAGCTCGCGGTGGCTGCGCGGCGACGCGCCCTCCCACATCCCCGCGATGCGCCCGTCTGGCGCGACGAGGAAGGTGGTCGGAAACGCGCGCACGAGCCAGCGGCGTGCCGCCATCCCATCCATGTCGAGCGTGCTCACGAACGGCGCGCCCGACTCGGAGAACGCCTTCAGCGCGCCCCCGATGCGGGTCTCACGCTCGGCGCGCTCCCCACGCTCGGCTGTGTTCACGAGAAGGACAACGGCGCGTCCCTCGAACTCCTTCGCAAGCTTCGCGAGCTCGGGCAGCGCCGCGATGCAGGGGCCGCACCAGGTCGCCCAGAAGTCGACGACCACGGGCTTCGGCCGCGCATCGACGAGGTTCCACTCTCCCTCGCCGACCTTCGGGAGCGCCAGTTCAGGCGCAGGTTCGCCCGCCTTGAGCGACGGCACATCCTCGTCCTCGCCCGCGCCAGGCGTCGTGTCGATGAGCGCAGCGAGGCCGTCGACCTTCTGCCGCGAGGAGACATCGAGCGCGAAGGTCGCGGCCGTCGGCGCGTCCTTCGGGCGCCGCACCTTCGACTCGACGCGCCAGCGCAGCTTCGCGCCCTCCTCGACATCGGGCCCCGCATGCATCGTTCCGACGGCAGACTCGACGAGATGGGTTTCCGGGTCATACGAAAGCCGCAACTCCTCCGCACCGTCGTCGGAGAGAAGAACGAGCACATCGGAGACCTGACCGTCGACCTCCTCCTTCTCGACGCGGGAGGGAACGACATTCGGGATCTGCGGCATCAGCTGCATGCAGACCTCGAACGGGTCCTCCTCGCCGAGCGCGAGCGCGAGCTCGGGGAACGGCAGGTTCTGGAACGCGTTGAAGAGCGAGTAGTAGGGCGAGCCGTGGTCGGAGACCTCGAGGTAGGTCAGCGCGCTCGACGCGTGCGTGGCGCGGACCTTCTCGTCTGCGAGGCGCAGCTCAAAGTCGCGGATCCACACGATCGCGCTGCGCCCCGAGCCGAAGAGAAAGCGCGCCTGCATGGGCTGCGAGCGCTCGGCTCCCCCGCCAGCCGCCTCGTCAGCGCGCACGGCCTCGACCGTCGCAGACACGCTCACCTCGACGCCCTTCTCGTCGCGGTAGGCGGCGATGATCTTGCGGAGGACGGCCTCTGCGGCGGCCGGATCGGCCTTTGGCGCAGCGGGCGCGGCGTCCTGCCCACGGGCATCGGAGGGCGCTGCAAGCGGAAGCAGCACGGCGATCAGGAGGGCGACGAGCGCGAGCGGACGGCGCACGGTCGCGCAGAGTCGGCTGTTCGAAAGGGACGGCATGACGGCTTGGCTCCTTTCAGGTCAACGAACGCGGAATGCGTCCACTGTACCCGCGCGGCGCGGCGGCACGCCGGGCGTGCGGCGGGAAAAAGACGGAGGCCGCGCGCGGGTCTCGCGCGCGGCCTCAGATGTGTCCTTGCGCCGAACTCAGCCGCCCTTGGCAGCGAGAGCCTTCTCGGTCTCGGCCTTGAGCTGGTCGACGATCACGGCGGGATTGTTCGGGTCGATGCCCTGGTGGATCGCCGCGACGGTGCCATCGGGGCCGATGACGACGGTCGCGGGGATGCCGCTGAAGCCGTAGGCCTGGATGACGGAGTTGTCCATGTCGATGAGCGTCGGCATGGCGAAGCCCTGCTTCGTCCAGTACTCGCCGACCGACTTCGTGCGCTCCTCGCCCTGCTTCTGCTCGAGCGTGTTGATGCCGAAGACGACGATGGGCTTGCCCGACTCGGTCGCCCACTTCGCGAAGTCGGAGATGTGCGGGAGGCCGCGCTTGCACGGGCCGCACCACTCTGCCCAGAAGTCGATCACGACGACCTTGCCCTTGAGGCTCTCGAGGCTGACGGTCTTGCCGTCGAGATCGACGAGCGAGAAGCCAGGAGCGGCGGCGCCGACCTCGATCGCCTGCGGGCCGAGTTCATCGGGCGAGGCGACCTGCTTCTTGCCCGCCTCGTCGAAGGCGACGGGAGTGGCGAGCGC
>JBIKTI010000159.1:0-6111 GCA_044348205.1 Phycisphaerales bacterium
CGATCGGCAGACTGTTCTCGAACGAGATCACGGCACCCGCGAGTCCACCGGCGCAGAGCCGCAGGATCAGCGACGAATCCAGGCTGATGTCGCACTGGCTAAACAGCTTGTTCACCCACGGTCCGTCGTCAGCGAGCCGTTCACCTGTGTGCGACAGCAGAGCGGGCGCGCTCCACGCCCGCAGCGCGCGACTCTGGACGCGCCGATGGATGTCGAGGCGGACGCCTCCGCGACCGACCACCCACTTGTATGTGTGCCTGTAGTGCTGCGCCTCCACGACACCCCAGTTGCACTTCTGAAGGACCGTGTCCTCCGCGTCCCGAGGAAGCACGAACGCACACGACACTTGCCAGCTGCGCGCGTTGCCCGCGGGACCGACCACGCGCTGATCCTCGACATAGCCGCGCATGCAGAAGACGCGCGACGAGCACTGTGCGGGACCGGGCACCAGAAAGCGATAGAGAGGCTGGACGCGAAGCCTCTTCACTTGTCTCGGGTTGCGCTCGATGACCGACGCGACGATCAAGGCGAGCACGCGCTCGCTGTAGGGGAGCGATTCGAACGGGACATCGTTGCAGTCGAGTTGGGACTTCTCGGCGAGCTCCCGCGGCCACAGCGCTTCGGCGGCGGCCTCGCGAACGGCTTCCGACCGCGCTGCCACGAGCAGCTGAAAGGCGGCGGATGCGTTGAGCCTGATGGTCTTCTGGCAAAGCGTGCTGTCCACGACGCGCACTCCTCGGCCTCTGCGGGCCAAACAGAGCGCATCCCGGCGATGCGCGTGCGACGAAGCCGCCGCTCGCGCGCGAGGTTGACGACGCGCCGATCGGCGTCGCCCACATCATTCTGGCACCGTGCCTCGCGGCCGGTTGCCGGACGCGCGTTCGCCTTCAAGCCGCAGGATTCAACCAGCGGCCTTTCAAACGACACGCACATCACTCGGGATGCACTCTTGGTTGTCGCGGTGCGGTCGGCCGACGCCACATGCGCCGGGATGAACCGTTCACACCGCATCAGACTCAAGAGCAGGTGCGGCTCTCGCCGCGATCCTTCGATTGTGCCCGTTTCTGGCTGTTTTCAGCCGTTTTCGAGCCGCATCGATTTGGCACCGTGGTCGGATCAGGACTCGGTTGCCGAGCGGATTGCTCCGCTGCTCTTGATGCTGACAGGGCTCAGTATATCAACGAGATCTGCAATCGGAAGCGCAGACCCTCGAGATTTCCAAAGATTCTCCCCTCGCGCTCAGACGACGCGTTCCCAGGTCGTCCCCTGCGGGCCATCCTTGATGCGCACGCCAAGCGCCGTCAGCTCGTCGCGCACACGATCGCTCTCGGCCCAGTCCTTCGCAGCGCGCGCGGCGCGGCGACGCTCGAGCAGCGCCTCGACCTTCGCGGCGAGATCATCGGCCGCAGCCGACGCAAGCGCCGCGTTGCGCTCGAACACGCCGAGCACGGAATCCATCGCATCGAGCGCGGCAAGCTCCGCCTTCGCATCTCCTGCGGGCGTCTCGGCGATCGCGGTGTTCAGCGCAGCGATCGCGCGCGCGAAATTGAGGTCTTCGCCAAGCGCGTCCTTGAACTCGACAAGCGCCGTCTGCATCGGTCCTGCTTGGGCCGCATTCGGCGACGGACTCGCCGAACGCTCGACGAGCACGGCGCGCGCCGCGCACCACCGGTCGATCATGCGCTGGCAGTCGCGCAGCCCCTGCATCGTGAAGTTCGAGTTCGTACGGTAGTGCGTGCGGACAAGCTCGAGCCGCAGCGCAGCAGGCGTCACGCCCTTCGCGAAGAGGTCGCGCGCCGTGAAGAAGTTGCCCTTCGACTTCGACATCTTCTCGCCTTCGACCTGCAGATGCCGCGTGTGGAACCAGAAGCGCGAGAACACCGCGTGTCCGCTCGCGCAGCAGCTCTGCGCGACCTCGCACTCGTGGTGCGGGAAGATGTTGTCCTCGCCGCCCGAATGGAGGTCGATCTCGTCGCCGAGCAGCATCTTCGCCATCGCGCTGCACTCGAGGTGCCAGCCTGGATAGCCCTCGCCCCACGGGCTTGGCCAGCGCATGAGGTGCGTCGGATCGGGCTTCCACAGCATGAAGTCGGCGGGGTGCTTCTTCACCGCCTGGTGCTCTGCGCTGATGCGGCCGCCTTCGCCTTCACGCAGGTTGTCGAGCGTGTTTCCAGAGAGCCGGCCATAGGCGGGGTAGCTCTGCACGCTGAAGTAGACGACGCCGTCCGCAGCGATATAGGCATGTCCGCGCGCGACGAGCTGCTCGACGAGCGCGATCATCTGCGGCACGCAGCGCGTCGGGCGCGGCATCAGCTCGGGGTGCGTCCGCTCCTCGATCGCGACCTTGAGACCGAGATGGCGCGCGTCCTCGAGGAAGCGCTGCGCGTAGAACTCGGCGATCGCGTAGGGATCGGTCGGATCGATCTCAGCGCCAGCGGGAAGCTTGCCCGCTTTCTTCGCCTCGGCGATGCGGCGTCCAGCGACAGCCATCTTGTCCTCGCCGCCGCCGTCCGCCGAGTCGTCCTCGGTCATGTGACCGACATCCGTGATGTTCATCACATGCTTCACGCGCAAGCCATGGAGCTCGAGCGCGCGCCGCAGGACATCGGCGTTGAGAAACGAGCGGAAGTTCCCGATGTGCGCATCGTCGTAGACGGTCGGTCCGCAGGAGTAGAAGCGCACGGGCGCGTCGGGCGCGGCCACGGTGAACTCCTCCATGGACCTCGTGAGCGTGTTGTAGAGACGGATCGGCATGGCGGGGACTCGCTTGTGAGGTCCGAGGATAGCACGCGGTGCGCGGTGTCCTGCGTCAACGGCCCGCGCGGGCGGAGCGCCCCTCGAACTCGCGCTCACGCACGCGCACCGCGGGATTTCCGAGATAGATCCCCCACGGCGCGAGGTCGTCGAGCGCGACGGCGCGCGCGCCGAGAATCGCGCCCTCGCCCACGCGCACCTTGGGCCCGACGAACGCGTCCGCCGCGATCCATGCGTCGTCGTCGATCTCGATCGGCGGCCGAAGAAGCGGCATCGTGGCCTTGCGCGAATCATGGCTTCCCGCGCAGAGATGCGCGCCCTGCGAGATCGTCACGCGCGCGCCGATCGTCACAGGGCCAAGGCAGTAGAGGACGGCACGGTCCCCCACCGAACTCTCCGCTCCGATCGACAGGTTCCACGGGCACTCGATGAGCACGGTGCGACGCACATTCGCGCTGTCCGAGAGCGTCGCGCCGAACATCCGTAGCAGCCCGCGGCGGAAGCCGTACCAATTGTGGAACGAACAGCGGAAGAGCGTCGCCTGCGCAAGGCCCCACAGGAGGCGCGCAAGCTTCTCTCGGAACGAATACGGGCTCGACCTGCGCGCCGCGAGTGCGTCGGCCGACGGATCTGCGTCCGCCATCACGGCTCCTTCCGCGCATCCTGCGCCACGACCGCGCGCAGCAGCGCGTCCCATCGGCGCATCGCGATCGGCGCGCACCAGCGCTCCGCAAGCGCCTGCCGCGCGCGACGGCCCATCGACTGCCGCAACTCGGGATCGTCCGCAAGCCTGCGCACCGCCGCCGCGAACGCGTCCGCATCGCCTGGCGCAATGACGAACCCGCACTCGGCCTCGCGCACCACGGCCGCGGCCTCTGTGTCCTCGCCGCCGACCCAGATCACGGGTCGTTCCGCCGCGAGCGTGCCGTAGATCTTGCTCGGCACCATCACGCCCGACCACTTCGGCATCATGCTCACGAGATGCACGTCCGCGGCCGAAAGCAGCTCGCCGAGCCGCTCGCGCGGCTGGTAGTCGGCCTCGATGAACGCAGAGAGCCCGCGCGCGCGCATCGCGTCGATCAGCTGCGACTTTCGCTTTCCGCCGCCGACGAACGCGAACATCACATCGCCGCGGTCGGCCAGGCGCGCAGCGCCGTTCGCAAAGGTCTCGACATCGTGCCCAATGCCGAAGTTCCCCGAGTACATCACGAGGAGCCTGTCGCCCACGCCCCACTCGCGGCGATACGCGTTCTCCGCGCGCGGCCGAGGACAGACCTCGTCGATGTCGGACCAGACATTGATGCGCTCGACCTTTGCGCGGGCGACTCCCTTCGCCAGCACGCGCTCCTCCATGCAGCGCCCGAGCACGACGCTGCGGTCCGCGTGCGAGAGCGCATAGCGGTTGATCCGCTCGAGGACGCGTGCGACGAACGACCGCTCGCGCAGGACGCCCGTCACGATGAGGACATCGGGGTAGAGATCCATCACCCAGTAGACGAGCCGCGTGCCGCGCATGGCGCGCAGAAGGAGCCCGAGCAGCGAGATGAACGGCGGGGTCGTGAAGCAGATGCTCACGTCGTGGCGCCCGATCTCGAGCGCCTTGAGCGCCGTCAAGGCATAGAAGAGCGCGAAGTCGGTCGAGCGCGCGAGGAGGCCCGCCTTGCCGTAGATGCTGCGGCCAACGCGGTGGATCTCGATTCCGTCGACCTTCTCGTATGCAGGAAGCGCCGTGCCCGCCTTGCCATAGATCGAGCGCGACGCGATCACGCTGACCTCGTGGCCCTGCGCGACGAGGTATCGCGCAAGGTCATGCCCGTGCTGCGCCGTTGCGGCGACATCGGGGTAGAAGGTCTGGTTGATCAGCAGAACGCGCATGATGCCTCGTGTCGGCTCCCGGTCAACGGCTCTCGGCTGCGGACGGATCGTACCCCGATCGATGCCCGCGATTGCCGCGGTACCACTCCACCGTGCGCCGCAATCCCTCGTCAAGATCGGTGCGGGCGCTCCACTCGAGCCGTTCGCGGGCGCGGCTCGCATCGACCGCCCGGCGCGGCTGGCCATCGGGTTTGCCCGCGTCCCATTCGATGTCGCCCGCGAACCCGCAGATGCGCGCGACGCGCTCCGTCAGCTCGCGGATCGTGATCTCGCTCGAAGTTCCGAGATTGATCGGGTCGGGGTCGTCGATCCGCTCGGCCGCCGCGACCACGCCCTCCGCGGCGTCGTCGACGAAGAGGAACTCACGGCTCGCGCGGCCCGTCCCCCAGCAGGTCACCGTGGACGCGCCCGACTCGACCGCCTCGAGGCACTTGCGGATCAGCGCGGGAATCACATGCGAGGTCTCGCGGTCGAAATTGTCCCACGGGCCATAGAGATTGACAGGAAGAACGCATGCGGATGCGAGACCGTACTGCCTTCGATACGCATCGAGCATCACGAGCGCGGCCTTCTTTGCGATGCCGTAGGGCGCGTTCGTCTCCTCGGGGTAGCCGTTCCACAGGTCTTCCTCGCGGAACGGCACGGGCGTGTGCTTTGGATATGAGCAGATGGTGCCCACCTGCACGAACTTCCGCAGGCCGTGGCGGCGCGCCTCCTCGATGAGATGGAGCGCCATCGACATGTTGGCGTAGAAGTAGCGGCCCGGGCTCCGCGCGTTCGCGCCGATGCCGCCGACCTCGGCCGCGAGGTGCAGCACCACATCGGGGCGGGCGTCGCGATAGAGCCGTTCGACCGCCTCGCGCTGCGTCAGGTCGTAGTCGCGTCGCCTCGGGACGAAGGGATCGTTCACTCCGCACGCAGCGAGCCGCGCCAGCACCGCCCTTCCAAGGAAGCCGGAACCGCCCGTGACCACGACCCGCGCGCCCGCGAGCGGCGAGGAAATGGTGGATCTGTGAGGGCCTGAAGGCATGGCGGAGATTCTTCTATCGGTCGCGCGTGATGAGCCGATGAGCATTTCCGAGTCGCGGCCTTGCCTGCGTCCGATGTCCTATATCCCTTCGGGGATCCCCCGCTTGGCGCGGATCCCAGCCTTCGAGACCTCGCGATGCCAGAACCGAAGTCAGCACTCATCACAGGCATTACCGGCCAAGACGGCAGCTACCTCGCGGAACTCCTCCTCGAGAAGGGCTACGAGGTCCATGGAGTCATCCGGCGTTCCTCGAGCTTCAACACGGCGCGCATCGACCACCTCTACCGCGACCGCCATGAGGAGGGCGCGCGGCTCAGGCTCCACTACGGCGACCTCGCCGACGCGAGTTCGCTCTCGAGACTGCTGATCGAGACGCGGCCGCACGAGGTCTACAACCTCGCGGCGCAGAGCCATGTGCGCGTCTCGTTCGACCAGCCCGTGTTCACGACCGA
>JBIKTI010000160.1:0-6108 GCA_044348205.1 Phycisphaerales bacterium
GAGTCCTTCCGATCAAGCAGCGCGAGCAGCGCCGGCAGCACCGTCACCATCGCAAGCGCGCACAGGAGGAGCCCAGCGCCCGCGATGACGCCGAGCTCGCGCAAGCCTCCGAAGTCCGTGAACATCGCCCCGAAGAAGACCGCGGCGGATCCCGCTGCGCCCGCGAGCGTGCCAGGGCCGATGTGCCGCACGGCGAGGGCGACAGCCTCGGCGGCGGGGCGCGCGCGGCGATACTCGCCGTAGCGGCTCACGACATGGACGCCGTAGTCGAGCCCCGCGCCGACGAGGACGAGCATGAAGACGGTCGAGAGGAGGTTCAGGTGCCCCACGAGGAGCGTCGCGGCCCCGAAGGTCCACCCCGTCGCCACGGCGAAGGCGACGAGCGCGAGCAGCGGCCGCCGCACGCCGCGAAACACGACGATGAAGAGCACAGTGATGATGGTCACGGAGACGAGGCTCGCGCGCGCCATGTCCGCGTTCGCGGTGCGCATCTCGTCGTCCATCAGGACGGGCTTGCCCGTGAGGCCGATCTCGACCGTCGGGTGATCCTCCGCGACCTTCCTGACAGCGAGGCGCACGAAGTCGAGCGATGGCCGGAACGGGTCGAGCGCCGTGAAGTCCTTGAGCGGGCTCACCTCGACGAAGAAGAGCGTTCCGCCGGGCGCCTGCAGGTACTCGGCTGCGCGTTCGGCCGACAGTGCCGCCGCGACCACGGGATGGCCCCGCGTGTCGCCGCGCGCGACCGCTGCGATCGCGTCCGCTTCCATCGCCATGGCGCGCAGTTCCGCGTCGCTCGCGGCCCATGAGGCGAGGCGCCATTGCTCCTCGGGCGAGATCGTCGCGGCCCAGCGCCCGACGAGCGGCTTCTCGTCGCCCACATCAAGCGCCGCAGCGAGCGCGTCGACCGCGGACTGAGCTGTCGCATCGTCGCCCTTCGGGTCGATCGCGATGATCGCGCCCTCGAGATCGCCGAACTCCGCGAGGAACGCGCGGTAGCCGACCATGAACGGCCGCTCTGGCGCGATGAGCGAATCCGTGTCGCTGTCGATCTTGAGCTGGAACGCGCCGAGCCACGCACCGAGTGCGGCGAGCACGAGCGATGCAGCGACGACCGCGCGCGGCCAGCCCGTCACGAGCGCAGCGAGCCGTCGCATCACGGCTGGGCGGCCTCTGTCGGCTCGCTCGTCTCGCGGCGCCCGCCGAAGAGCGTGTTCCTGCCGAGACGCGCGAGGAGCCCGACCGTCGCGGTCGGCTTGTGCAGGTTCACCATCACGCTCTCGAACGCGCGCAGGAACCAGTCGACATCGGAATCATCGATGACAAGCGGTGGAATCAGCTTCACGACATCCTGGTTGTGGCCCGCGACCTGGCAGAGGATGCGGTGATCCTCCATCAAGGGCACGACCACGGCCTGTGCGAACAGGTTCTTGTCCATCGCGTGCGTGGCGGCCCAGTTTGCCTTCAGGAGCAGCGACTTCGGCGGGCCGAACTCGATCCCGACCATCAGGCCACGCTGACGGACTTCCTTCAGCATCTCGAAGCGCGGCATCATCGCCTCGACGCCCGCCTTGATGCGCGCGCCCATCCTGCGCGCGTTTTCCGCTGCGTTCGTCTCGTCGTACGCCGCGAGGCTCGCGAGGCCAGCGGTCATCGCGAGCGCGCCCTGGTGGAAGGTCGACGAATGCACGATCGCGCGGTCGAGCGTGGTGAAGACCTTGCGCCAGACCTCGCCCTTCACGAGCACCGCGCCGACGGGCACGTAGCCACCAGAGAGCGCCTTCGAGAGGATCACCATGTCGGGCTCGACGGGACCCTTCGCATCGTCTTCCTGATCGATCGCGAGGAAAGACCCCGTGCGGCCAAGGCCCGTCTGCACCTCGTCCGCCACGAACAGCGCGCCGTATCGATGGCAGAGCCGCGACGCCTCTGCGAGGTAGCCAGGCGAATGAATGTTGACGCCCTTGCCTTGGATCGGCTCGATCACGAAGGCGGCGACATCGCGCTTTGCGAGCTCGCGCTCGAGCGCCGCGAGGTCGTTGAAGGCGATCTGTCGGCAGTCGGGCAGGAAAGGCGCGAAGCCCTGTCTGAAGCTGTCGCAGCCGTTCAGCGACACGGAGCCGGACGACAGCCCGTGAAACGCCTTCGGCGCGTGGAGCAGCGCAGGGCGACCCGTCGCGCACTTGGCGAACTTGATCGCAGCCTCGACGCCCTCTGTTCCAGAGTTCGTGAAGAAGACATGGTCGAGGCCGCGTCCGATGCGGCGCTTGAGCTCTGCGGCGAGGAGCCCCGAGAGGAGCGGCGCCTCGAACTGCACCATGCTCGCGAGGTCAAGCGACAGCGCGTCCTCGAGCGCGCGTCGGATCGTCGGGTGGTTGCGACCGAAGTTGCACACCGCGTAGCCGCCGAGGAAGTCGAGGTAGCGGTCTCCCGCGCTGTCGAACAGGTGCGGCCCCTCTGCGCGCACATAGTCGCGGTCGTAGCCGATCGTCCGCAGCACGGTCGCGAAGCGGGGGTTCACATGCTCGGCGTGGAGCTCGTGGCCTCGGCCGGCATGACTTTCAAGAAGTGCTTTAAGGTTGAAGCGAGAGGGGGTGGTCACGGCGGGAACTTCGTGGGAAGCGCTGGGGGTGTCCGCCCTGTCTCGCGGTCCGTCGCGCAGACCCTGTTTTCAGCGCGGGAGGGCCGATTCGGCCCGAGCGCGGCCGCAAGTGTACGGTGGCCGGGCGGTCGGTGACGCCGTCTGCATGCCCTGTGCGAGCGGGATGCGTCGCGGATTTCTCGCGGCCTTGTTGCGGACGAACCATTCGGGGTTACCTTTCTGACTACCCGTCGTCCTGGCCCGGCCGCGTCTGGCCGCGCCGCAGCCGACACCTGAGCGGAGTGTGCACCATGAAGATGCGTTTCGGGAGCGTTGCCGCGCTTGCGGCCGTCGTCGGACTCGCCGTCGCGGGTGGCTCTGACCTCGCTCTTGCAGACGGGGGCCAGTCGGTCGCGCGTCAATGGAACGACACGATGCTGAACTCGATCAAGAAGGATCGCGTGCGGCCTCCCGTCCAGGCGCGAAACCTCTTCCATGTCTCCGTCGCCATGTACGACGCCTGGGCCGCCTACGAGCCGACCGCCCGAGGCTACTTCTTCACGGAGAAGATCGCCGCAAACGACATCGAGGCCGCGCGGCGCGAGTCCGTCTCCTACGCCGCATACCGCGTCATGCGGCATCGCTTCGCCACGAGCCCGAACGCGGCCATCATCAACCCGATCCTCGATGCGCGCATGGCTGCCCTCGGATATCCGACGACCGTCACCACCACGGTCGGCGACACGCCCGCTGCTGTCGGAAACCGCATCGCCGCGCAGCTGATCGCGTGGGCGCTCACCGACAATTCGCGCGAGCAGTTCGATCACGCCAAGGAGCCGGGCACCTATCCCGATGTCAACGAGCCGCTCGTGGTGGCGCTGCCGTTCAATCCGACGGTCTCGAACCCAAGCCGCTACCAGCCGCTCGTCCTCGACTTCTTCATCGACCAGAACGGGAATGTGATTCCCGGCGGATTCCCGCCGAAGCTCGCGCCCTACTGGGGCTTCGTGCGCCCGTACGGGCTCCTCCCGGGCGACATGGATCCGAGCCGCGGTGGCGTGCACTTCAATCCGCCGCCGTGCCCGATTCTCAATGGGTTCGACGACGCGACCTATCGCGACGGGCACCAGCAGGTCGTCCTCCTGAGCTCGTGGCTCACTCCCGACGATGGCGTGATGATGGACATCTCGCCGCTCTCGATGGGAAACAACCCGCTCGGAGCGGACACGAACCCCGGCCGCACCATCAACCCCGCCACGGGCGAGCCCTACGAGCCGAACATCGTGAAGCGCGGCGACTGGGCGCGCTGCCTCGCGGAGTTCTGGGCGGACGGGCCCAGCTCGACGACTCCCCCTGGCCACTGGAACGAGATCGCCAACCATGTGGTCGAGCACCCCGCGTTCGAACGCCGCATGGGCGGGACGGGCCCCGAACTCGACCCGCTTGAGTGGGATGTGAAGATGTATGTCGCCCTGAACGGCTCACTGCACGACGCAGCCATCTGCGCGTGGGGTGTCAAGGGCTTCTACGACGCGAGCCGCCCGATCACGGCGATCCGCCACCTCGTTCAGAATGGCCAGTGCTCGGACCCGAGCCTTCCGTCGTACCACCCGAACGGCATTCAGCTGGTGCCAGGCCTGGTCGAGGTCATCACAGCGGCCACCACCGCGATCGGCGAGCGTCACGAGGACCTCGCAGGCTACGAGGGTCTGATTGCGATCAGGAGCTGGCCAGGAGCGCCCGCCGACCCGCCGAGCCAGTACTCGGGCGTGCAGTGGATGCTCGGCGGAAACTGGGTGCCGTATCAGCGGCCGAGCTTCGTCTCGCCGCCGTTTGCAGGCTATGTGTCGGGCCACTCGACCTACAGCAGGGCGGGTGCTGAGACCCTGAAGCGCCTGACGGGCACGGAGTACTTCCCGGGCGGCATGGGCGTCTATACCTGCGCGCAGAACGAGTTCCTCGTCTTCGAGGACGGCCCGAGCGAGACCTTCGAGTTCCAGTGGGCCACCTACTACGACGCGGCCGACAACTCAGGCCAGTCGCGCATCCTCGGCGGCATCCATCCGTACTTCGACGACTACCCGGGGCGCGTCCTCGGCTCACAGGCCGCAGCGCGCGCCCATGCGCGGTCGATGGACCTCTTCGAGCCCGTCGCGCCGCCCGCGTGCGCGGCGGACTTCGACGCCGACGGCGCGGTGGGCGCTGCGGACCTCGCCGCGATCCTGAGCGCGTGGGGCGGCCCCGATGCCGCCTTCGACCTCGATGGCGATGGCTCCGTGGGCGCGTCCGACCTCGCTGCGCTCCTGAGCGCGTGGGGGCCGTGCCCGCAGTGAGCGGTCGACCGTGAGGCGAGCTGGACGCGGCGCGTCGCGCGCTCAGCGCTGCGCGCAGAGTTCAGCGTGTCGGTCGAGGTGCACCCGCCCCGCGATCACGGTCATGACCGCGCGTCCGCGTACGCGCCAGCCCTCGAACGGGCAGTTGCGGCTCTTCGAAGCGAACTCGGCCGCGTGAATCGTCCACTCGAGGTTCGGGTCGATCACAGTGACATCGCCGGGCGAGCCTTCGCGCAGCGTGCCGAGCCCGAGGGCGTCGAGCCCGCAGAGTTCAGCAGGCGTGCGCGTCATGAGCTCGATCATGCGCGGCCAGCCGATGACGCCGTCCTCGACGAGGGCCTTCGCGTAGAGCGGGAGCGCACAGTCGAGCCCGATGATGCCGAAGGGCGCGCTCGCGAAGTCGCGCGCCTTCTCCGCGGCCGTGTGCGGCGCGTGGTCCGTCGCGAGGACATCGATCGTGCCGTCCGCGATCGCGGCCTTCAGTTCGGCGATGTCGCGCTTGGTGCGCAGCGGCGGGTTCATCTTCGCCTGCGTGTCGTAGCCGTCGCAGGCGTCGTCCGTGAGGAGAAGGTGATGCGGGCTCGCCTCGCCCGAGCAGCGGATTCCCTCCGCGCGCGCGCGCCGCAGGATGGCGGCGCTTCCGCCCGACGAGAGGTGCTGCGCGTGGTAGTGCGCACCGATCGCGCGGTTCAGCCGCACATCGCGCTCGACGATGATCTCCTCGGCTTCGCGGGGCCACGGCAGCAGGCCGAGGCGCGTGGCCACTGCGCCCTCGTTCATCACGCCGCCCTCGCTCAGCTGGTGGTCCTGGCAGTGCTGCATGAAGGTCTTCCCGAGCGACGCGCACACCTCGAGCACGCGCCGCATCATCGCGGGGTTCATGATGCACTCGCCGTCGTCGGAGAAGGCCACGGCTCCCGCGTCGCGCATCGCGTGCATCGGGGCGAGCTGCTCGCCCTTGCGCCCGACGCTCGCGGCCGCCACCACGAAGACACGCGCGCTCGCTGCCTCGCGCGCAGCCTGAAGCACATAGCGCACGGTCGTCACGGTGTCGATCGCCGGCGTCGTGTTCGGCATGCAGCAGACGGTGGTGAAGCCGCCAGCGACCGCCGAGGCGGTGCCCGACTTCACAGTCTCCTTTGCCTCGCCGCCGGGCTCGCGCAGGTGGACATGCGGGTCGATGAGGCCCGGCGTGAC
>JBIKTI010000161.1:0-6103 GCA_044348205.1 Phycisphaerales bacterium
CGCGTCGAGCTCTTCGTTCGTGCGCTCGGAGAGGAACGCGAGCATGCGTCCGTCAGCGGAGAAACGCGGCATGCCGTCGTTGTCGGGGTGCCGCGTGACGTTGACCGCCTCGCGCGATCCATCGGCGGGCATCACCCAGATGTCGGTGTTGAAGTCCTGGTCGCTCTGCGCGATGGCGAGCAGCGAGCCATCGGGCGAGAACACATACTCGACCGAGGAGTCCCAGCCCGCACGCACGGTGGACACATCGCCCGTCGCAAGATCGAGGCGCATGACATCGCCGAGATTCCTGCGGAAGAGAAGCCACTTTCCGTCGGGCGACGCGACGGGGCCGCGGTCGTCGTCGGGGCCGCTCGTGACGGGCGTCACCGTGAAGCGAACGGCGTCGGCCCAGCGCGACGGATCGAGCGCGGGGTCCTTCTTCTCATCCTTCTTCTTCGCATCGGACTTCTTGTCGTCCTTCTTCTCGGCAGGCTCTTCAGACTTGGGCTCGTCAGTCTTGGGTTCTTCAGGCTTGGGCTCTTCAGGCTTGGGTTCTTCAACCTTAGCTTCTTCAACCTTGGCTTCTTCAGCCTTGGGCTCTTCAGCCTTGGGCTCTTCAGCCTTCGCCTCCGCCGCCGCGGGCGGCTTCGGCTTGCCGCGCTCACGGGCCTCCGCGCGCGTCTCGGCGACCGTGGCCGCGTGGATCGACTCGCTTCCGTCCTCGTCGGTGACGAAGTAGAGCGTGAGTCCGTCCGCGCTCCACGCGATCTCGCGCTCGCGGGCCTCGCCCGATGTGACGCGGCGGGTCGGGCTCTTGTCCTCGACCGCGCGCACGAAGACATCGCCGTAGGCGACGACCGCCATGGTCTTTCCATCGGGCGAGAGCGCGGCCTCCGACACCTCGCGGCCGACCTGCTTGAACTCGCGCTCCACGAGGCCGTCGTCGGACGCAGTGAAGGCGAGTCGCACGGGCTCCGCGCCCTCGCGCGAGAGGTCGAGCGACCAGAGGTCGCCGAAGACAGCGAACACCGCCACGCGGCCGTCCGCCGAGACGGCGAGGCCGTGGATGTCCGTGTCCTTGAAGTCGGTCAGGCGCGCGCCAGAGTCGACGGCTGCGCCGAGCTTGGCGCGATGGAGGTTCAGCGTGCCCGTGCCGCGGTCGGAGACATAGACGAACTCCTCCGCGCCGATGAAGCGCGGCATGCCGTCGTTGCCCGGGTGCCGCGTCAGCTGCGTGAAGGACTTCGCCTCCGCGTCGAAGAACCAGACATCGCGGTTGTCGGGGCCCGTGTAGCCGCGACGGCTCCAGCCAGAGCCGCCGCGCTCGAAGAGGACCGCGCCACCCGACGACGACGCGTTCGGCGCGCCGCCGAAGGCGTCGTGGACCCGTGCGGGCGCCGCGGTCGCGCCCTCCGCGAGGTCGAGCGGCACCATGAACGGCCGCGAGGAGCGGAAGAGGTCGCCCTCGAGCGTGCTCTCGATGAAGGCGACGGGGCGGCCCGCGAAGACGCCGACCGAGGAGAGCGCGAACGAGGCGTCGAGCTCCGTCACGCGGCGGAGGTCGCCGCCATCGGGCCGCATTGACCAGAGGTTGCGGCCGCCCTCGCGCTCGCTCTCGAAGACGATGCGCGTGCCGTCTGCCGTGAAGCCGCTGCGCGTCTCGTTGGCTGGGTTCGAGGTGAGGCGGATCGCCTCTCCCCCGCCAGCGGGAGCGCGCCAGAGGTCGCCGCGCCACGAGAAGACGACGATGGTTCCGTCGGGCGAGAGCGAAGGGTGTCGCGGAAGGTCGACCGTGGCCGCGTGGGCCTCGGGGGCGCCGCAGAGGCCGTGCACCGCGAAGGAGCAAGCGGCGAGGGCGAGTAGTGGATTGGCGAGGGCGTTCGAGCGCGCGCGGGTGGGCATGGCTGGCGGATTCCGAGGTTCAGTTCCGAGGTCCAGATCGGAGCAAGGCGCGCAGTCTACGCCGATGCTCGGCGGAGCTCCTCCGACCGCGGCGCATTCCCGCAAAGGCGATTCGTCTGAAAGACAGCAGATTCACCAAACCCCCGCGCTTTATGCGCCGATCCTGCGAAGAGCGAGGGGAATGCACGCGTGCGGCCTCATGGCGACGCGCTGCTCCATCGAGGCCCCTTGCAGGGCGCGACGGTGAGCCCCGAGGCGGGCGTTCGGAGGACGACATGAGCAACAATCGACACACTCGCAACCCCCAGCAGCTTCGAGCCTTGATCCAGAACATGGGCCGCTCGATCGACGAGGCGCGCCAGCGTCGCGTTGGGCCGGAGCAGGGTGTTGATGCAGCTTCCACAGCCAGCGGTTCGCAGCCCGACGCAGCGCGCGGCTCCATGCAGCCGCCCGCGAACGCGCCGAGCGCGCAGACCCCCTCGAGCGCCGCGACTCCCCCGCCCGCGCCGCACCAGATGCCGCCCCAGATGCCACCCTCGTCGCCCCCGCCGATCCGCTCCGCCACGGAGATGTTCTCGGAGAGCACCCCGCGCCTCAAGGCGCGCCCGAAGCGCGCGAGCTGACCGGGCCCTCCGCGCGCCCCGCTATCTTGTGCGGATGAGCGCAGCGTCGAACGCCAACCAATCCCCCGTGCACGATCCCAACCTGATCGGCGCGGTCCGCCCCGAGAGCCTCGCCTTCCTGCGCGAACTCCTCGACACGC
The DNA here is from genome assembly GCA_044348205.1 of Phycisphaerales bacterium. Taxonomy (GTDB): domain Bacteria; phylum Planctomycetota; class Phycisphaerae; order Phycisphaerales; family SM1A02; genus QWPT01. Next base: position 2,648 of record JBIKTI010000161.1, read on the forward strand.
CCAGTCCGTCGGGTTTCGAGCGCGCGGGGCAGCGCGTGTGGCTCTCCTATGTCCGCCCGTTCGCGCGCGCGACCTGGAACGACGCCTACGGCAACTGCTTCGCCGCCGTCGGGCCCGAGGGCGACGGCGTGCCGACCCTTGCGATCTGCGGCCACGCCGACGAGATCGGCCTGATGGTCAACCACTTCGATGACAAGGGCTTCGTCTACTGCAAGGCGATCGGCGGCATCGACGCAGGCTCGATCGTCGGCAAGCGCGTGCGCTTCACGAGCTCGGTGGCAGGCGTCGAGAAGCCCGTCCTCGGCTTGATCGGGGCCACCGCCATCCACCTGCAGGACAAGAGCGCAGAGGGCAAGGTCCGAAAGATCCACGAGCTCTTCGTCGACATCGGCGCCACGAGCGCCGACGAGGCGAAGGCGCGCCTCGCGATCGGCGACGCGGGCGTCTTCCTCGACGGCTTCATGCAACTGACCGACGATCTCGTGGTGGCGCGCGCGCTCGACAACAGAATCGGCACCTGGATCGCGGCCGAGGCGCTGCGCCTTGTCGCCGCGGCCGCAGCCGAGCTCGAGGTGCGCGTCGTGGCGGTGTCGACCGTGCAGGAGGAGGTCGGCCTGAGGGGCGCGCACATGGTGGCGCGGTCGCTTGCGCCGAATGTCGCGCTCGTGACCGATGTCGGCCACGCGACCGACAGCCCTGGCATCAGCCACGCCCAGCACGGGCTCTTCAAGCTCGCAGGCGGACCGAAGCTTGCGATCGGCGGCGCGATGCAGCCAGAGGTCGTGGAGCGGCTCGCGGAGACCGCCGGGCGGCTCTCGATTCCGCTCCAGCGCGCAGCGACCCCGGGCGGATCGGGCACCGACACCGACGCGCTCTTCGTCGCGGGCGGCATCCCCTGCGGGCTCGTGTCGCTTCCCATCCGCTACATGCACACGACCGTCGAGATGACGAGCCTGCGCGACCTCAACCGCATCGCGCATCTCTTCGCGGGCTTTGCGCGCACGATGAGGCGCGCAGACCGCTTCACGCCCGTCCTTTGACACGCGCGGCCTTGCGCTGGCTTCCCGAGCGTGCGCGCGTCGACGGCGTCTTCGCGCCCGCGAGGTGATAGGCGAACGCAGGCGGGAAATTGGCAAGGACGAGTTCGCTGCGTCCGTCGTGCTGACGGCGGAGCGACTTCCCGATCGCGTCGATGCGCCGCATGCGCGCGCGGCCCGCGCTGTCGAGCACTGGCGTCTTCATCGCGCGGACGCCTGCATACTCGAAGTAGACGAGCTCGCCCTCGGGCTTCAGGAGCTCGAACATGCGGCGGAAGATCGACCGCATCAGCTTCGGCGGGAAGTTGTTGAACGGAAGCCCGCACACGATGAGGTCGTACGGCCCCTCGACGGGCGCGTCCTCGATGGGCGCGCAGTGAAGGTGCACTGCGACCGACGGGTGCCGCTCGCGATAGGGCGCGAGGACGCTCTTCTCGAGCTTCCTGCAGAAGGTCGGGTTGATCTCGACGAGGTCGAGGCGGTCGCCCGCGCGGAGCTTGCGGAGGATCGACTTCGTGAAGGGCCCCGTTCCAGGGCCGACCTCGAGGACGCGGCGCTCGCCCGCGAGTTGCGAGAGCGGCGCCGTCATCGCCTTCGCCAGCGCGGGAGACGATGGCCAGACGGCGCCTGTCGAACGGAAGTTTCGGAGCGCTTCGGTCAGGAACTCAAGCACGGTCTGATGATGTTACACCGACGATGGCATGTGCGGAGCGGCGCCACGCGGAAAGTGGCGCGCCGTACAGTGCCGCCGCGCGGGGCGCCTCGCCCACGCACGACTCCCCATCCGAACGACACGCACATGGCTCTTGTCAACGAACACTACCTGAAGCTCGCCGCTGGATACCTCTTTCCCGAGATCGCGCGCCGTGTCGCGGAGTTCGCGGCGGCGAACCCCGCGCAGAAGGCGGAGATCATCCGCTGCGGCATCGGCGATGTGACGGAGCCGCTTCCATCCTGCGCCGTGCGCGCCATGCAGCAGGCGACCGCGGAGCTCGCAGACCGCGCGACCTTCAAGGGGTACGGCCCGGGAACGGGCTACGACTCCGTGCGCGCGGCGATCGCCGACGGCGACTTCCGCTCGCGCGGCATCGCGGTCGCCGACGACGAGATCTTCCTCTCCGACGGCTCGAAGGGCGACTGCGGCAACATCCTCGAGATCCTCGGGACGGGCAACCGCATCGCGGTGAGCGACCCCGTCTACCCCGCGTATGTCGATGCCAATGTGATGTTCGGGAACACGGGCGCCGCGCTCACGGGTGGAGGCTACGAGGGCATCCTCTATCTCCCCGCCACGGAGGCGAACGGCTTCCTCGTCGATGTGCCCGACGCATCCGTTGCGCCGCCCGACATCATCTACCTGTGCAGCCCGAACAACCCGACCGGCACTGTGATGGACCGCACGCGCGCGACGCGCTGGGTCGAGTATGCCCGCGCGCACAGAAGCATCATCTTCTGGGACGCCGCCTACGAGGCCTACAACCGTGACCTTTCGGGCGCGGCCGCAGCTCCCCGCTCCATCTTCGAGATCGCGGGCGCGCGCGAGTGCGCCATCGAGTTCCGCAGCTTCTCGAAGTCGGGCGGGTTCACGGGCGTGCGCTGCGGCTACACGGTGGTGCCCAGGGAACTCATGGCCTTCACGCGCGCGGGGCAGCCGGTGGCGCTTCACCCGCTGTGGACGCGCCGCTGGAACACGCGCTCGAACGGCGTGAGCTACGCCGTCCAGCGCGGCGCGGAGGCGCTCTACACCGAGGAAGGAAAGCGGGAGGTGGCGGCGCTCGTCGACCACTACATGGAGAACGCGCGCATCCTCCGCGAGGGCTGCGCGGCCGCGGGCCTGCGCACCTGGGGCGGCGAGCACGCGCCCTATGTGTGGTGCCGTGTGCCCGCGGGCTTCGACAGCTGGGGGTTCTTCGACCACCTGCTCCGCAACGCGCGCGTGGTGACAACGCCTGGCGCGGGGTTCGGCCGATGCGGAGAAGGCTATTTCCGCATCAGCGCCTTCAATTCGCGCGCGAATGTCGAGGAGGTCGTGCGCCGCATGAGGGGACTTCTCGCGGGCTGACGCAACCCGCGAAAAAGCCACACGCCGGCGGAGAGCCGGCGTGTGGCACGAGAGAAGGAGGAGAGTGAGAAGAACCCTGACGGCTGCGGCGAGGCGAGACACAACATGGCGCCGCGAAGAACCGCACGGCACGCTGTTTTCTTCGTCTCATTTCGCTCAGCCTTGGCCTTGCGCCCAGCCTTGACCTTGCGCCCAGCCTTGACCTTGCGCCCAGCCTTGACCTTGCGCCCGGCCTTGACCTTGCGCCCGGCCTTGACCTTGCGCTCGGCGCCTGACGGCACTCGGTTCGCGATGTGCGGCGGAGTCCCTTACGCCGCATCGGAAACCGTGTCGCGAGGCCGAGGACTCTTACGCAGC
>JBIKTI010000498.1:0-6098 GCA_044348205.1 Phycisphaerales bacterium
TGAAGATCTGCGGCCAATTGCTGCAGCTGTTGCTGCTGGCTGGCCCGTTCCTGGTGGGCCTGGGCGAGTTGCTGGTCCTTCTCCTGGAGCTGCTGCCGTTGTGCCTCCTGGTCCTGCGCGCTCTGCTGTTCGCGCTGTTGCAGACGGTTGGTTAGATCATCGAGCGAGCGCTGGAGGGTTTCGGCCTGCTGGGAAGAGTGCTGAAGATCTGAGGCTGATTGATGGATCTGTTCCTGCAGGGAAGCCAGCTGCCCCTCCGCCAGGGCTTGAGCCTTGTGGCTTTGGTTGAGTTTTTGGCGGTAGCGACCGATTTCCTCTGCATGGAGATGGGGGATTTCCTTCAGATGCTCCATGGCCTCCAGCAGAGCCTCCACCGGGCAGGCCTGGCGGAGTCGATGCGGGTAGTTGCTGTCGGGCTCGCTGCCCCCGAGCTGACTGGAAAGTTCCAGGTCAAGGTACCCATCGAGAATGTTGGGCGATTCGCGCAGCAAGGAGAGGGTGATCAGGGCCGCTAGAGGATCGGGTTTTGGGAAGCTGAAGTCTGCAAGTGGTTCAACGGCCTGCCCTTCTGCCAAGGCTTGCCATTGCTCCCGAGGGCAGGCCAGCAGACGATCGAGATGGCAGGATTTACCATCTGCTTGCAGCCGATTCAAATATTCATAGTGTGCCACCAATGCATCGGCCTCGCTGAGGCAGGCATGGGGGGACGAATAGAGAAGCAGAAGTGGAGCCGTCTCCTCCGGCTTCGGCGCCGACTCAGGCTGCCAGCCTTTCCCACCGGCACTGCTGAGATCCTCAACGACTGAATCAGGAAGTGTGAAAGGGGAAAACCAGTAAAACACCCTTCGTGCCCCGTGCGCCAGAAGATCTTACCAATCTAGTCCACGCTGAGCCCTCTGGGCACGGAGGCAGACGGATAGGGGATTAGGGAGGATTCCGGTCGGGATTGGATCTGCGGTGCTGGCAGAGCCATTATTCAGCTCTGGCTGTTCCGCCAGCCAGCTTTCTGGCGGGGAAGGGCGGACAAAGCTGCATGAGCGAATCCAGCCAACGTGTGGTGCGAGGGTCAGTTTCCTCCTCACTGAGCATCACTTCATACAGGCGAATGGCAAGGTTTCGACTTGTGGCAACAACACTGGTCCGTTCCCTGAGGATGGTGGCGAGGTCTTGGCGACGCTGCCGATAAAGTTCAGCAGTGACAAATGAGGCAGCTACCCCAGGGTCCGGCTTCAGGGTCCCAGGGTCTAGAAGCAGCAGAATCTGCTCGAGAATACGAGTTGGATTATTGATGAGATCTTCGAAGCTTAGAATGCGCCGAACATGGTTGCGACTGAAGCGCTCCGCCGAAAGCACATATTGCAACCAAAGCAGGATTCCCTGAGGCATAGGAACGTCCTGTACGGCCTCAAGAGATTGAGCTACTTCCAGTGGATGGCGAAGGGGTAGCAAGATGAGCCAGCGTACGCAGCCGCATTCCAGCCAAGGAAGTAAGCCCGGCATGAGTACACAGAGGCGAGGATCCTTCAGCACAGGCGCCTTGGCTGAGCCAAATGCAATTTGCAGATGCGCCAGTAAATTACGACGCCATTGCTGAGCCTCTTCGCTGTCCTGCCATCCCTCGGGTAGGCTTGGGTTGCTCCAATCGCAGCCAAGACTTGTGAACATCTCGTTGTTGAGAGTGTTCAGTCCCACGGACTCCCAGTAGCCGCGAGGGTTAATCAAATCAGGCGCATTCATGTCCACAGGAGCATCAAGGCCAGCCTGACTAAGCATGCCTGTGAGCGCAGATGTACCACTACGATGCATGCCAAGAACCAATACAAATCGATCCGCTAAGCATCCCTTGCTGACGGCCAGTCTGAGTTCGAGTTGAGAGCTAAGTCGTGAGGGTAGATAGCGCCCCATACTGAAGAGCATCTCCTCCTGCTCTCGGCGTAACGCTGGGCCATCGCTGGAGAGTGCTGCCGCGAGCAGACTATGGAGAAAAAGATGGCAGTGTTGGACGACGCAGTCCCTACTCTCAGAATCATTGGCGTCAATCAGTAGTTCCTGTTCCGCAAGTCGTAGATGCAGGAAGGCAACCTCGACAAGAAACCGACTCATTGCGGCGATGGGTAACGTCCACGTAGGCGGCTCCGGGCTGTTTCTCAGTCTGGCAAGCCGCACTCTTGCCTGATACTGAATAAAGAGAGCAAGGGTGAATAGCGCATTCATTCCCTCCCCGGTTTCCGCATCATCATCCCCAATTGGTTCAAGAGTATCCAGAGAATGCCAGTAGGCCTGCGCGCAATGACAAAGTACCTGCCATAGGAGGTCGCGGCTGAGTGGCTTGGCATGCATGGGTTGACTTACCATTCTTCTCTTTTGGATCGCCCTGTATTTATATCCACAAATAGCTCCATGATCACGGAGAGTTGCTGGTCGGAATGTGTGGTGAGGCGCGAAAGCTCTGATTGACGGGTTTTTAGCTCATGATTAACTGCTTTTAGCTCTATATTCTCACCTTCCATTGTCTTCATGCTGGCGATAGCCTGATCGTAGTCACTCTGTAGCTGTTGATTGCTTTGCGCTACGTCTTCGATCTGCTCCCGCAGCGCCCGATAGTTCTCTTCCAACTGATCATGGGCATGACAAAGCTGCTGGTGATTTCCTTGCAGAGTGCTGTTTTCCGTAGTGAGACGTTGGATATCAGCGGCCGCTTCCTGATTCTCGCGCTCGAGCTCCTGACTCAGTATTTGTAGCTTATCACGTTCTTCTGTTATATTCTGAAGTTGTAATTCTGTCTGCTGTTGGGTGGCTTGCAGCTTGTCGTGCGAGACTTGCAGTTGGCTATGAACAGAGCGAACCTCCTCCAATCTCTGTTTGTTTGTAGATTCCAGCTCCGCCAACTGCGAATAGCGCTCTTTTAGGCGAGAGAGGTCCTCCTGGCAGAGGTGAAGTGTGTTGGATAGCTCGCTGTTTGTGTTCTGTAAATCCGCTATCTCGTGCTGCAGGTGCTCCCGTTCACGTTGGTGCAAGCGTGCAAGATCAAGTTGCCAGCAGGCGTGCGCATCGCGCCCGCCAGGAAGGCGATGGAAGCATTCATTCTCCAGCAACTCCTGGAGTTGCAAGATAGAAGCCTGATCTTCACCGGCTGGTGTTTCTTGGGGCAGGATCAGGGTCTGGAAGTGAGATAATACAGCCTTTGCGCCAGTCAAGATTGGCAGAGGTTCAACGGCCTCCATCACCAAGGCACCGAGACCGCTGGGTTCACCGTGAGAACCCCACCAGCTCTGCATCACATCTGTCAGTGTCTGTTGCTGTCGCATTTCCTGACCACGCAAGGAGAGATTTGTGAATCTCGCCTGTAACACCTGCAGAGGCTGAGGTCCGTCCAGGCGTGGGTCATTGAAGCAGTGCCAGCGCACTTGTCTTTGATCAGCTCCAACAATTTCTCGGCATATCTCCACATCGGCTAGAATTGATTCCTCCCAATCCTCCAGCAAGCGATCTGCGAGAAGAGAATTCGGCTGAATCACAAGCAACTTCTTATTGAGCGCGTGCAGCTCTCTCGCGACAAGCGGATCATGGAGCCCCACCAGAACGGCCCATTCGCAGGCATGAATACGGTCGGCAAGGCGGATCGAGCTTGATGCGTCAATGCTGGCCATAGTCCAACATTACTTGGCATCGGCACTCTAGTCGATAACCTGAAATATCATGCTTCTCTTGTTGCAAGTCTCTAGCCAGGCTTGGTTTGCCTCAGTTGGCTACGCTCAGTCGCTCACAGACATCCTTGAGGATGCTGAGCTTTTGGTGAAGCCGATCCTGATTCTCGTTTAGCGCTTGCAATTGCTCTTGGAGTTTATGGCGCTCTTCCTTGAGGGATTCATTCTCGCTCCAGATCTTGTCGCTTGACAGTTCAACTCCCTCATGGATACCAAAAAAAGTGAAATGCTCTGCCAGTTGTTCGTCTTGGAGCTCATTCAGGTCGACCCTAATGCGACGGTAGACGGAATGGGGAAAGATGTGTTCTAGCGATATCTTATAGGCTTTTTGCTGAGATTCTAGCTTGGTATGCTGTTCGCGGCAAGCCTCCAATTGTTGGCGAAGCTCTTTAAGCTTTTCCAGGGCTTGTGCTGATTCATTAAGGCTAGCCTTGAGTTGCTCTCTGGCTTCTTCGCTCCTGTTGCTTAATGCATAGTGATCTACTATTTGCTCGTCGGAATATTCCTGCAGTTCATTGTGATTGCGGCGGTAGAGGTTGCAAGGAAAAACTTCCAAGAGAATGGTGCGGTAGAGCGAAAGGAGGTCTTTCTCCTCGGTTGTGGGCGTAGGTGCCTCGCTCCGTAAGGAGCAGTCTCCTTCGTGATTGTTGGTCGACTCGTTCGCAAGCCTGTGCCTCAGTTCATCGCGTTCCTTGATCAGGGCTTGCCTCTCCAAAGTGAACGCCGTGATCATACTCCCTGGGGCTTGCTGACTGGCTTGTTGGTGAAAATGCTCCAGCAGTTGGCTGTTGCTAAAGCTGCGTAAGTCAGGATTGTTCTCGCGATAGAAATCGTAGGGGAATACGGATTCGAGACAGGACTTGAGACTGTGGCTTGGATATTGAAGTTGCTCAATTTCTTCTTTGAGCCGTCGCTCTTCTTCGCGCGCCGATGGATGCTGTCGCTCGTTGCTTTTGAGAGCTTCCTTCATGCTGTTCAACTCACTTCTAAGTTGCTGAACCTTGCTCGATAGAGGATTGCGTTCCCAGACTAGTTTCTCTCCATATCTTCTGCGGAAGCCGTTTTGATTCATCCAGGCATCAATAGACTCCTGCCACATCTCTTTGGCTTTGGGAATGGCAAGGTGAAACTCCCTCAGCGTAGTTAGCCAATGCTGAGCGCCAGCCAGGATTTGATTCGGATTCCCCTGCCTGACGATCAGAATCAGTTCTTCTAGCGCCCCTTGCTCTTGCGCCCATTCATCGAGGATGCCAGCAAGGGTTTCGCTGATGAGACTCTGCTGGGTTTGTAGCTTGAGGTTGGGGAAGAAGCGTTGCCAACTCTCTACCGGAATCGGCCCGTTGCAGCGGGAGTCGTTAAATCTATACCATAATTCGCTCAGTCCCGCTTCGTCCGCAATCAGAGTCTTGCGGATCTGAACTGGAACCGAAGTAGGCAAACGCTCCACCCCGGCCCTCAGGATCTGGAACTTTTCCTCATCGCCCTCCAATAAAAGGGTGGGCAGGCTCAGATCAGGAGTCGGGGTCTCGGACACACCGACAACAACCAATCCACAAGCACAGTCAGGCATCTAGTGTCATGATTAAATCCCGGTAGCCATGCTAACGTCCTTTCCATCTGATTATAGCCAGCCCGGACTTTGGCGTCAGATGTTGCATGTACCGAGTCTTTCTGCACAATATGGCTATGCCGTTCTTACTCAGGCTCGCCATCCTGCGACCTGGGTGCCCGCCAGTGCGTGCCGATAAAGGTCAATTGGATCCATTGTGGCAATCAGATCTCCTCGACTATCGAGAATGCCCAGATCTGGATAGCTGCCGATAAAGGATTGTGCTATGTCATCGCCGTAGAGAAAGGCCACTGATGCACTGCCGTGGTCGGTTCCCTTCGAACCATTCTCTCGCACTCTTCGCCCGAACTCACTAACCGCTAGCAACGTCACTCGCGGTCGCGCTTTCAGCTGCCGTAGGCCAGCATCCAGGGTTGCCAGGGCACTGGCAACCTCAGTGAGCAGTCGTTCATGACGAGGAGCCTGATTGAAATGGGTGTCAAATCCCCCCATGAATAGTTGCAGTACTGGGGGGCTGACACCACTGTCCAGGAGCCGTAGTGCCAGGCTGATTTGCTGGTTGATGCCTCCACGCCCCACCGGAATCCCGGCGGGAAGCGCTTTCAGATGCCGACGCAGCAACTCCAGTTCCCGCTGGCCTTCCTGCTCCATCTCCAGGAGTCGACGCAGCACAGGGCTGGGAGTATCCATCAGCGCCGTGACACTGCCTGGCTGCGATTGGAGAAGCTGTTCGGATGACAGCTGCAGGGCGAGCGTATCCGTTCCCTCCATGGCGTCACAGCCGGAGGGTCCCAGCGCGACGAGAGGTCCGGATCTTCGGT
>JBIKTI010000162.1:0-6097 GCA_044348205.1 Phycisphaerales bacterium
CGATCGACGCGCAAGGGCTCGATGTCGTGGACGACCGACGACGAGATCGCATCGCGTGCAGCTGCGCGCGCGCCTCCGCAGCAGCTCGAGTAGTACGCGGGCACCACGCGCGCCGCGTAGAGGAGCACGGTGCCACGCGTCGCCTTCACGGCGTCCGCGCTGCGGCGGTGCTTGGTCGCGCCGATCCACGCCTGCCCCGCCTCGCCTGCGACGGTGTCGAAGTGCCTGCGCGTGCGCCACATCGCCATCTCGCACAGCGCCCAGCTGCGCGCTGCGATCGCCTGCGCCTGGTGCGTGGGCACGCCCCACGAGTTGAAGAGCTCCTTGGCGATCACGCCTGGGAGATACTCCTCCATGGGAAGCTCGTGGACCACATCTGCCGTCGCGAATGTCGGCGCAACGGTCGATGCGGAGGCGCCCACGGGCCCCGCCAACGCACGCGCGGGGCGCGGCACGAGGCGGATGATCCCGGGCCACTCGCTTCCGAAGGCGGTGAGGCGCTTCGGCTCGCCGCGGAGCGACGAGATCTCGAGCACGGCCATCGGCGGCAGGGAGACCGCGCGCACATCGCGCGTCTTCGCGGCCTCGCGCACGCGCCAGCCCTGCGCGGTCCAGGTGAACTCGACGGGGCACTGCGCGACCACGCCGGGCCTGCCAGAGCCTGGCTCGACGATCCAGACATTCGACCCGGGTCCGCGGACCTCGACCGAGGGAGCGTCTGGCGTCAGGCTGCCGGTGCGGATCCTGATGGCGGGCTCCGCCGACGGCGGCGCGGGGCGCTCTACGGGCTCGGGCTTCGGCTTCGCAGGCTCTGGCTTCGCGGCGGATTCTGCATCGGACGGCCGCTGCGGCTCGCCCCTGTCCGAGCGCGGCTCCCCCGCCATGCGGTCGGTTGTCGACGCCTCGCCTGGCGCGCGGCGCATGCCCTGCGGCTTCTGGCAGCTGCCGACGGCCGCCAACGCGCCCGTGGCGACGGCCGCCGAGGCGATGAGCACTGTGCGGCGCCGACGATCAAAGGCCTGCGTGTCCATGCAGCACTCCCTTGACTGATCGATCGCGGATGCGATCCACGATGCGGCCCACCATGCGACTCACGATGCCCACGCCCGATGCGCGCGCGTCGCGAACCCTTACGAAAGCTGGCGCAGCGTGAGGCCGTGCTGTCCGAGCCGCTCGCGGATCTCGTGCAGGCTCGTCGCGCCGAAGTTCTTGACGCCCATGAGCTCCGCCTCTGTGCGCGAGGCGAGTTCGCCGACGGTGTTGATGTTCAGGAGCTGCAGCGCCTTGCGCGCGCGGACGGAGAGATCGAGCGACGAGATCGGCTTGTTGAGCGTGGTCTCGGGGACGATGGCCTTGAGCTCGTCGAGGATGTCCTTGCGGATGCCGCCGCGGTTGCCGACCTCGAGGCCCTGGCCGAGACGCAGGCCCTTCTGCGAGAGCATGGCCTTGATCTCGACGAGCGACTGCTCGCCGAAGTTCTTGTAGCTGAGGAGCTCCGCCTCGGTGATCTTGAGGAGGTCGCCAAGCGTGCGGATCTGCATCTTCTTGAGGCAGTTGCGCGCGCGAACGGAGAGCTCGAAGTCGGTGACGGGCGTGTCGAGGATGACATTCGGGCCACCGAGGACGCTCGCCTCGGTCTCGACCTGCATGTCCTTGCTCGCCTGCACATCCTTGAGGAAGAGGCGCGCGCGCGTGTGGTTCGGATCTGTCTCGACCACCTGCAGGAGCAGACGCTCCGCGCGGCCGAGCTCGTTGCGGTCCTCGAGGATCACCGAGAGATTCACGAGGGCGTTCAGATGCGGCTTGCGGCAGCTGGTGATCTCCGTATAGAGCGCCACCGCCTCGTTCTCCTCGCCGAGGAGGTCGAGCGTGTAGGCGAGCCTGAAGGTGACCTCGGCGTCGTCGGACATCTCGCGCGCAGCGCGGAGTTCGCGCACGGAGCCCGGCCGATCGCCTGCCTTCTCGAGGCGCGCTGCCTCCGCGAGATGACGCTTGACCTGCTCGGGGTTCGCCGCCTTGCCGCCAATCACCGTGTCGAGTCCGCTCATCGTCGTGTGTCTTTCCGGGAGTACCCTGTCGCGTGCGTCCGCAGAGAACATTCTGCGAAACGCCGAAGGGGCGCGAGTGTAGCCGCTCGGCGAAGACTTTCGCAGACCCTTCCGAAGCCTGCGACCTATAACTCCGAGACGCCCGTCGATGGCCAAGACCCCTCCCTTCAGGCAGATCTTCTGGCAGAGCTGGCGCGACCTCGTCTTCGTGCACTGGGAGGTCGACCCTCTCGAGATCGAAGCGCTGCTTCCACGCGAGCTCGAGCCGGACACCTTCGACGGCCGCGCCTATGTGGCGCTTGTGCCGTTCCGCATGACGGGCATCCGATCGGTGTGGCTTCCGCCGATCCCAGGGACCGACCGCACGCTCGAGACCAACGTGCGGACCTATGTGCGGCGCCGCGGCGTCGCAGAGTCCATCCCGGCGGTGTGGTTCTTCAGCCTCGAGGCGGAGACGACTCTGGCTGTGAAGGTGGCGCGCGGCATGTACGGGCTCCCCTACTTCAAGGCGCGCATGCGCTACGAGCGCACGGTGGCTGCGAAGGGCGTGGAACGGTGCGATGCGTCGAGCGAGCGGCTGTGGCCGCAGCCCGCACCCGCGCATTCGCTTGTGGTCGCGGAGTTCGAGCATGGCGCGCCCTTCGCGGAGGCGGTCGCGGGCACGCTCGAGCACTTCCTCGTCGAGCGCTACGCGCTGTATGCGCGGCACCGCGGTCGGCTCACGCACGCGGTCGTGCGGCACAGCCCGTACCGCATCCGTGCAGGCTCACTGCGTGGCGTCGACGCGGGGCTGGTCGCGGCGGCAGGCGTCGCGCTGCCGCAGGCGCATGCATCCGCGCTCGTCCATCAGGCAGAGGATGTCACGGTGCGCATCGGCGCGCCGCGCGTGATCGACTGACGCGCCGCGCGTGATCGACTGACGCGCCGCGCGTGATCGACTGACGCGCCGCGCGTCAGCGCTCGAGCAGATGCAGCCGCTTCCATCCGCCGCGCTCGAAGCGGATCGCGAGCACGACGCCGAGGATCGCGATGTATGCGGTCGCCGCAATCCACGGGCCCGTCGACTCGAGCTGCGGGAAGAGACGCACCATCGCGTAGCCGCCGCCGACGATCACGCCCCATGAGAGCACGACCGTCAGCACGCCTGGGAAGATGGTGTCGCCCGCGCCGCGCAGGGCTCCCGTGTAGACGATACCGACCGCGTCGAGCGTCTGGAAGACCGCCGCGCAGATGAAGATCGTGGCGCCGATCGCGCGGATCTCGGCGGCGAGGTCGGGCGGCGTGCCGTCGTCGATGAAGACGCCCGTGAGTTCGTGTCGGAAGACGACGAACGCGATGGCGCACAGGGTCATCCACACCACCCCGATCGCGACCGCCGCGTGCGCCGAGCGCGTGGCGCGCGCATGGTCGCCTTCGCCGATGTGCTTCCCGACGAGGCTCGTCGCAGCGGTCGAGAGCCCGACCGCTGGCATGAACGACATGTGCACGAAGCGCATAGCGGCCCAGCCAGCCGTCATGTGCGCGCTGCCGAAGCTCCCCGCGAGGACGGTCATGAAGATCGCCCAGCAGATCATCTCGTTCCCGAACTGGAGCCCCGCTGGCCAGCCGAGGCGGAGGATGTCGCGCATCGCGGCGAAGTCGGGCCGCCACGCACGGCGGATGGCAAGGGTGTCGTTCAACCTCCGCGAGAGGAACACGACGAGCGGCACGAGCGCCTCGACGGTCGACCCGATCGCCGTGCCGATCGCAGCGCCGATGAGCCCGAGCTCGGGTGCGCCTGGAATGCCGGGCAGGCCGAGTTCGGGCAGCCCGCGCTCGCCGTAGATGAACGCGTAGTTCCCGAGGATGTTCGCGATGTTGCCCGCGATCGCCGCCACCGTCACCACCTTCGGTCGCTGGAGTCCGAAGAAGAAGTTGGCGAGCGCCTTCGCACCGACCGTGACGATGCCCGCCGCGAGGAGGATCTGCGCGTAGGCGGTCTCCATCTCGACGAGGCGCGGCTCATGTCCCATCGCCTCGAAGGCGTGTCCGATGACGAATGCGAGTGGAACGAGGACTGCGAGCCAGAATCCGACCGCAAGCCAGAGCCCCGCCCAGCCGTAGCGGGCGATCTCGTCGGTGCGGCCTGCGCCGACGCGCTGCGAGACGACCGTGTTCACGAGCGTGAGGACGCCGAAGCCGAAGGAGATCGCGACCCAGCTCCACGCGCCGCCGTTTCCCTGCGCGGCGACCTCGAGCGGACCGAGCACAGAGACCATCAGGCTGTCGACGAACTGCATCGAGGTGTAGCTGAGCATCGCGACGACGGTCGGCCACGCCTGGGTCCACACTTCACGGATGTCGGCGCGCGTGGCGAGCATGGGCCCGCAGCGTAGACGGAGCGGCGCGCGTGTGACGATGCGCCCGCAGCGATGCACCTGTAGGGCCGCAGCCACGACGGGAGCCCACGACGGAAGCCCACGACGGAAGCCCACGACGGAAGCCCACGCTCCGCGCCCACGACGACGGAGCGCAGCGAAGTCGGAGCGGCCGGCGCAGGAGTCGTTGGCGTATCGTGTGGCACCATCCCCTGCGAAGCAGGGGTAGTGGCGGCCTCGCACCCGCCGCGTGCGCCCAGCCTGCAGGCTTCGCGCCCAGTCTGCGTTCGAATCCGCCATCACCAGAAGTGATGCCACACGACACAGGTGGCGAAGGTGCACGCAACTTGCTCGCGCTTCGCTGCGCTCCGCGCTCGACGACACCACGCGCTCGTCATCGAGCGGTCGCCGCTCTAGACCGTCCGCCGCTCAGATCTCGACGAAGACCATGTCGCTCTCGACCGTCGCCGAAGCCTCGGGCGCGTGGTGCGCGCTTGTCATCGACTCGAGCCCCGCGACCTTCGCCATCTCGGCGCGGGCCGCTGCGGCGCTGTAGCCCGCGGCAGGCTTGCCAGCGCGCGCGGCCGCGAGGTCGAGTGCGATCTGCGCCTCGCTCTTCGCGAACTCGACGGGCTCGATCGCCTGCTCGAAGCCTTGCAGGCGGTTCGTCGCGTTCTCGAAGCTGCCTTCCTTCTCGACCCACACCGCGCCCGGCAGCACCACCGTCGCCATCGCTGTGACGGCGTTCGGGAGCGTGTCGATCGCGACGACGGTGTCGACGCCCTTGAGCGCAGACGCCATCGACGGCGTCACCCAGTTGCTCGGATAGTTGCCCGTGACGATCGCAGCGCCGTACTGGCCGCTCGCAAGCGCCTGCTCGAAGCCCTGCGCGTTGGCGACGGGCTTGCCGCCCGCGAGCGCCTCGAGGACGCGGCGGACGCCGCGCGCGTTCGGCGCCTTCTCGGCGCGAATCGTGAAGCCGCCGGGGAAGGTCTTGTCCTGGCCGTTGACGGGCACGGGGCCGAGCGCAAGCAGCGCATCGGGATCGACCGAGAGCGCGTAGCGCGCGAGGTGGAACGCGTCTTCGCATGAGAGCATCGGGCTCACGAGGAGCGCGAGGTGCTTCTTCGCGACGGTGCGCAGCGAGACCATCGCGCTGTCGACCGCGGCGATGGCGGTCTGCCACGCCTCGATCGGCTTCAGCGGGTCGAGCGCGTCGCGGCCCTTGATCGACGGCAGGGTCAGACGCGCGTCCGAGTGGACGAACTTCCAGCCGTAGCGCACTTCGTCGGTGATCCACCACTTGTTGACTGCGTCGTTCGCGCGCGGCTTCACGCGGTAGACCTTGCCGTCGTTGTGCTCGACGGAGATGTTGTCGCCCGACGCGGTGATGCCGTCGATCGACGCGGTCTTCTTGAGGAACCACACGCGCTGCTGGAAGAGGAAGTCCTTGTCGAGGAGGGCGCCCACGGGGCAGAGGTCGACGACATTGCCTGAGAGCTCGTTGTCGAGCGCCATGCCGGGGAAGACATCGATCTGCTCGGTCGAGCCGCGACCGTCGACCATCAGTTCGTTCGTGCCCGTCACCTCGCGGGTGAAGCGGACGCAACGCGTGCACATGATGCAGCGGTCGCTGTAGAGGAGGACATGCGGGCCGACATCCTTCTTCGGCTGCTTGTTCTTCGCCTCGGT
>JBIKTI010000163.1:0-6094 GCA_044348205.1 Phycisphaerales bacterium
CTGTCCGAAGAGCGCGGCCTGCTGGTCGCCCGCGATTCCTGTGACGGGGATCCCGGCGCCCAGGTGCACCGCGTCGGACACGCCGAAGCTGCCCGCCGAATCGCGGATCTCGGGAAGGAGCGCGCGCGGCACGCGGAAGAGCGTGCAGAGCTCGTCGTCCCACGCGCAGCCTGCGTCGCCGCCGATGCGTGCAAGCAGCGTGCGTGATGCGTTCGAGGCGTCGGTCGCGTGCACGCGGCCGTTCGTCAGCTTCCAGAGCACCCACGAGTCGATCGTGCCCGCCGCGAGCTCGCCGCGCTCGGCGCGTGTGCGCGCCTCGGGCACCGCGTCGAGAATCCATGCAAGCTTCGTGGCGCTGAAATAGGGGTCGAGCGTCAGGCCTGTCGCCGCGCGCACGGCGTCCTCGTGGCCTTCGGCACGGAGCTCGACGAGCCGCGAGGCCGTGCGGCGGTCCTGCCACACGATCGCCCTGTGGATGGGTTCGCCCGTGGCGCGGTCCCACACGACGATCGTCTCGCGCTGGTTGGTGATGCCGATCGCGGCGACTTCCGATGCCGCGACGCGCGCAGCCTCGAGCGCGTCCCTCATGCAGGCGAAGAGCGCGTCCCAGATCTCCGCAGCGTCGTGCTCGACCCAGCCCGGCTTCGGGAAGTGCTGCGCGAACTCGCGCTGCGAGACGGAGCGCTCCTCGAACCCGCCCGCCGCATCGGCCGCGAACACGATGGCGCGCACGCTGGTGGTGCCGCAGTCAAGGGCGATGATGTGGCGCGACGCCTGCGACATGCGCGCAGGATACGCGCGGGGCGAAACGCGATCCGCCGCGCAGTCCCCGCCGAAGTTCCGGCGTCAGTCATCCTCGTCCGCAAACGGGTCGAAACCGCGCTCCCTGCGATCGCGCGCCGCGGCGTCCTCGTCTGGAACGAGCCCGCGAATGCGCGCCGCGCGTTCGTCGCCGAGAATGCGGCGAACCTCCGCGCGGGCCTTCTCGGTGCGCTCGTTGCGCTGGAACCGCGTGTTGCCGGCTTCTTCCGCGACGCGCTGGTACTCGCGCCAGTCCGACTCGCCCGTTGCGGGCGCGGGCAACGAGAGCGCGACAAGCTGCTCGGAGAGCGCCGCATGCGCGGCCGCATAGTCGGCGGCGAGCGCCTCGAGGCGTGTCCGCGCCGCTGGCTCGAGGTCTGAGATGCGAAGCGCTGCCTCGATCTGGTGCGAGGCGTTGTCGCTCCTGCGGTAGATCCCTGGGTGCGCCAGTTCGAGGCGCGCGCGGCGGAGCTGGGTGCGGGCGGCTTCGTTCTCCGTCGCGGCCGCGATCGCGGCATCGAGGGTGCCGTTGATCCGCTCGGCGAACTCGGCCCCCGCGCGCATGCTCTCGCGCATCATGGCTCCGTATCGCTCCCCCGCGCGACGCGCCTCCTCCATGTCGTACCCGTCCGAATCTCCCGAACTCCATGTGCGCGAGAGCGCGTCGAACTCGCGCTGTCGCTCGATCTCCTTCTCGAGGAGCGCGGGAAGCTCCGCGATGAGCGCGCTCCAGGATTCCGCCGACTTCCTGAAGACATCCGCCCCAACCGCCTCATCGACGCGCGCGGCAAGCACGATCTGGGCAGGACTCGTCAACCGCATGACTTCGGTGCCGCCGAAGGACTGCGTCGGCTGGAGAAGCGCGAGCCGCTCGAGCCTGAACGCGAGCATCTCGGGGCCACTTTCTGCGAAGCCGAGGGCAGGCGCAAGATCGGCGCAGAGCGCAGCGTCCGCTGCGAGGACGGCAGCGGCGAGCTCTCGGCGAATGGCCGCCAGTTCGCTCCACGGCGCGGCATCGCCCTGCGACTCGGCAGACTTCGACCACGCGGCCTGGAGGCGCGCGCCGATCGGCTCGACGCGCGGCGTCCACTCGCGTGCCCGCCAATCCTCGAGGATGACGCGGATGACCTCGTTCTGGCCCGCGTCGACACCGAAGAGCCCGAGCACGCGCAGGAGCCCCGGCTCGCTCGGCGACGGGGGCGTGCCGAGCATCGTCGAGAGCGCCATGATGTTCATGGCGCCTTCCGCATCCTCGGGACGCTCTTCCTCGGATTCGGTCTGCGTCACCACGAGGTAGCGGGGCGTGCCCCCCGCGGCTCCCCCGAGTCCGTCGTCGCCGGTCTCGTACTTGTTCAGGTAGCGCGAACTCGCGTCTCCGAGGATCTGCGCGATCTCCTCCAAGGCACGCCGGCTGGCCTCGTCGACCTTGGCGGTGACATCGCGGAGTTCCTCGACCTTCGCCTGCGTGGCCGCGTCCGGAGCGCCCGCCCCTGGCGCAAAGCTCATGAGCGCCGACGGATCGAGATCGAGCGAGAGCTCTGCGCCGCGCTCGAGGGTGGCCGCGTGCTCCCGTCGCCAGCGGTCGAGGATCGCCGGCAGCGCTGCGAACACCTCGGGCGGGAGGGAGGTGTCGCGCTGCAGGCGCCGTGCGAGGGCCCGTGGATCGGCCTCGCCTCCGCCGCCCATCCCACCCATCATGAACCGCGACATGCCGACAGAGCGCGTCGCGAGGTCGATGCGCAGGTCGAGGAGCGCAGCCTCGGGAATGATCCCCGCAAACTGCGGCAGGGCCGCCTTGTTGGCCGCGAAGTTCGCGGCGATCTGCTTGCGCGGCGCGGCGCCGTGCGAGCGCATGACCTCCATCATGCGCTGCATGCTCGAGGCCATCCGCGCCTGCGCAGCGGCGGCGGCATCGGCATCGGCGTTGCCCGCGTCGGCGCCCGCCGCAACGGCCGCCTCGGCCTCGGCCATCATCTCGGTCTGCATGGCGAACATGTCCTCGAGGAGGTCGCCCATCGACTTGCGCACGGTCTCGCCGTAGGTGCGGGCCTGGCCGAGCGTGCGGACCTCCTGCTGCCGCAGGAAGGCATCGAAGTCCGCGCGGCGATCGAGCGGCACGGCGCGAACGATCTGATCGCGCGTCAGGAGATCTGCGAGGTCGACGAAGCTTCCCCCGCCGCCGAACATCATCGGCGCCATGCGCGCGAGTCCCGAGATCGCCCGCTGACGCTCACGCGCCTCGCGGATCCTGTCGAAACCCGCGCGTCGGGACTCGGGCACCATCGATGCGGCCGCGGCGAGGAACGCGGCATCTGCCTCACCGACCTTCGCACCGAGCCTCGCGGAGTCGCGAAGGAAGCGGTCGAGATCCTGCCTCGTCGGCATTCCGCCGCCCATGGAGTCCGAGAGCGCGCGGATCTCGGGGTCGAGCTCGGCGCGGAAGCGCTCGAGGTAGCCCGCGTGAGCCTCGTCGATCGCAGAGGCCTCCGCGGGCGATGGATCGACATAGACCTTGAGCAGCCGCTCGAGCCGCTTCGTGGTGAGCGGCCCGGGCACCATCTGCGGACCACCCTGCGCGGCCGCCCGCTGCGCATGCAGCGCCGGCGCGACGAGCGCGAGAGCGAGGATGAGCGCGCGAAGGAACCCGAGAAGGGCGCGCGGCGCGCGCGTGGCACGGTCGACGGCGGGCGAACAGGGCATGGGGAACTCCTGCAGAGGCGGGGACCGCGCCACGAGCCGCGGCTTCGTCAAGGTGCGAAGATACGCTCGCAGCGCGAACGGGCGCAGCCCTTTGGTGCAGGTTTCCCATGATTTCACGCTGGCATGCGGCAGCACGCCCCGCGCGCGAGCCGCGCGGCGTCCGTTGAAACCAAACGCGAGGGGTGCGATCAGTGCGCCGAGCCGAGCCCAGCCGCACGGCGCCAGGTCGAGACCTGCCCGAGGTGCATCATGTTGTGGCCGCCCGCGAGGAAGTTCACGGCGCCGCCCACGGTCGGGAACATCTCCTTGAAGCGGCCTTCCGCGGGGTTCTCGCGGGTGAAGACGGCGTCGTCGACGGACGGGAGCGCGGCGAGCACGGTGCGCCAGCCCTTGAAGAAGGTGTCGCAGATCACTTCCTTCGAGGGGTAGCGGCCGTCCTGCGCCACGCACGGGGCGCCGTTCTTGAAGTGCTCGTCGCCGAAGGGCATGGCGATCTTGAGGTCGGCGCGGCCGATCATCTCGAGGACGCGGTTCGCGTAGATCGCGAGGTGCCCGACGCAGAACGCGGGGTGGTTCATGTCCTTGGTGGGCATCTCGCAGAAGCGCTCGGCGGGGATCGTGTTCACGAGATCCTCTGCGTAGCGGAGGCTGAGGGCGAGGCTCGAGGCGATGAGTGCGCCGGTTCCGGCGGAGGTGGCTGTGGTCGTCATGGCGGCGAGTGTAGCCAGCATGCGGGGGACCGACTCCGTCACGGCCGCGAGATCAGCCAGACCGCGATCGAGATGATCCCGAGGAGCACGAGCGCGCCCCCGACGATCCAGCGGTTGCGGCGGTAATCCGCCAGCCCGCGCGGCGACTCGCCGAGCCCGCCGCGGTGCATCCTGTTGAAGCCGTTCCAGCCCTCGACGAGGAGATCGATGATGGGATCGAAGAGGCTCATCGCAGGAACCTAGAGCCCGTGCTCCTCGAGCAGCTTGCGAAGCCCCTCGACGCCGCCCGCCGCCTTGATGAGGTCGGCGAGCTCGCGGCGCTCGCGGCGGGAGCGGCTCTTGCGTCGCCGCGGTTCGGGCGACTCCTGGCGGACGCGCTCGTCGATCTCGCGGAAGTCGACGGCGCCATCGGCACCCGCCTTGCGGATCACAGGGTCGAACTGGTCGACCGTCCACGCAACGAGGGTGAGCATGCGCGACATCTGCGCGCTGGAGACGACTCCATCCTCGAGCGGCACATCGCACACGACGCGCACCTCGCCGTCCGACTCGTCGAGCACATAGCTCGCCACGCGCACGCGCCAGTTGGCTGCGAGCATGGCCTCGCACATCGCGCCCTTGTGCGCGAACTCGCCGACTGCGTAGACCTCGGGAACGCAGATCCTGAGCATGCGCCCCTCCTCCTGCAGCATCACATGGAGGAGCATGCTCCGCTCGCCGTCATGGGGGTCGATGTAGTGCTGCGTCGGCACGGCGACCACGACCTCGTTGTGGTCGCGCGAGGCGCGGAAATCGACGCCGATCTCGGCGATCCGTCCCACAAGTTCGGCGAAAGTCATGGCCATGGCAGTCTCCTCGCGAGGCCCTTTCCCAACCTGCGCGCCCTCAGGGCCCGCGCTGGCCCGCTGTGTCCCCGCGGCGCATCCACACGCCGCCTTTCGGAGTGTAGCGTTCGCCTGCAGACCTCCAAGCGGGAAGAACGGGGCAAGGGCGAGAGAGGCAAGATCGCGGCACGCAGGCTTGCGCTCCCGCCAACTTCCTCCATGCCGTTTCTGCATCCCGTCGCTCAATCCCGTCACTGCATCCCGTCCCTGCATCCCGTCCCTACATCCCGTCCCTACATCCCGTCCCTACATCCCGTCCCTACATCCCGAGCGAGCGCGCGACGATGGCGCGCGCGCGCTCGGGGTCGGAGGTTCCCTCGACGATCGCAAGCGTCGCGGTCTCTCCCACGAGCACGGTGACGGCGGTCGACCCTTCCGCCCCGAAGGCCAGCCGAGCCTTCAACGAGGCGGTGCCGCCGTGCGATCCGCGCACCACCTCGCCCGCGGAATCGCAGAGCGACGCCATCCTGTGCGCGAGCCGCTCGAGACCCGCGCCGTCGAGCACGCCGTCGAGCACGAGCTCCACTGCGTTCCGGCCGCAGAGGACCCGCGCGCGCCGTGAACCAGCGGCTTCGAGGTGCGTGAATCGCAGGCCCACGCAGCATGCGCACGCATCGTCCATCGCGGATGCAAGCGACGAGGCGTCGAACTGCATCGAGCCGAGGTCGAAGCGCACCAGCGTCGCGGGCACATCGCGCGGGCCCTCCGCCAGAAGCCGCAGCGCGAAGGCAGCCTCGAGCGAGCCGACGATTCCGCACGCGGCGGCGAGCACGCCCGCGGTCTCGCAGGTCTCGAGCTCTCCCGCAGCAGGCGGCTCGGGGATGAGACACCGAAGGCACGGCGTCGAGCGCCGCATAGGCCAGCGCACAAGACGCTCGCGCCCATCGGCTTGCGCGTCGTCGCGGTCCGCGCCTGTTCGCGGCAGCAGCGCCGCCGCCATGCCACGGAAGGAGATCGCGCCTCCATAGACAAGCGGCAGCCCAAGCTTCACCGCGCACT
>JBIKTI010000011.1:0-17226 GCA_044348205.1 Phycisphaerales bacterium
ACGAGTCGAGCATGGACTCGGGCTACACGATCCTGCGCGGCTTCATCTGGGCTATCCCCGTGCTCGGCTTCATCGGCACCGTCATCGGCCTCACGCAGGCGATGGGTCGCTTCGGCGATGTGATGAGGGTGGCGGGCAAGGATGTGGGCGAGATCACAGAGAAGCTGAAGACCGTGCTCGAGGGGCTCGACACCGCGTTCATCACGACCGCCGAGGCGCTCATCGCGGTGCTCGTGATCCACCTTCTCCAGACCGCCGTGCGCCGCGCCGACGAGGCGCTCTGCGACGACATCCGCGCGGCGTGCTCGAACGCGGTGGTCGCGCGCGTGCGCATCGCGCGCAAGGAGCCCTGACCATGCGTCGCCGCGCGGGCGCAGGTGCCCCCGTCTCGTTCTTCTCCTTCCAGGATGTGATGATGTGCGTCATCGGCATCACCATCGTGATCACCATGATCCTGCTCATCCAGGTCACGGAGATCACGACGGTGGCGACGGAGGGGCGGCGTGTCTCGATCGAGGGCGCCGTGCCGATCGAGGAGCGCGAGCGCGCGCTGCGCGACCGCGTCGCGGCGCTCGAGCAGGCCGTGCGCACCGCGTCGGCGCGGCCCGATGTCGATCCGCTTGCGAAGCGCGCCTCGCTGCGGCAGGAGCTTCTGTCGAGCGCATCGCAGCTTGTGGCGCTCGAGGGGCGCACCCGCGAGCTCGAGGAGCAGCTGCGCGAGCTGCTCGTGGCGCACCCCGAGGCCGCGAGCCTCCGCGAGCTGATGGAGCTCACGCGCGTGCGCGACCAGCTTGTGAAGGAGCTGCAGGAACTCGAGCGGCGCAAGCGGATCACCTTCATCGTCGACGCCGCGGAGCCGCTCAAGCCGGTCGTCTTCGAGGTCTCTGCGTCGCGCATCGTGGTCACCGACGCCGAGAACGGCTCGGCCTCGCGCATCGCGGCGGGCACGCACGCGGCGCAGGCGCTCGACGCGCTCGCCCTCTTCAAGGTGCTCGCGAAGGAGCGGCCGTCCTACATCCTGCTCGTGGTCACGCCCTCCGGGCTCCCGCTCCATGAGACCATCCTCGACGCGATCGCCGCCATGCCCGAGGACGCGCGGCCACGCCTCGGCCTCGACTTCATTCCCGAGGGATCGTTCGTCTCGCCCGTCTTCCCGGGCGCGCGCACCGACGACGCGGAGGCCGAGCCATGAAGCGCAAGCGAGAAGACGCCGACGACGGCCTCGACCTGCTGCTCGACACGATCTGCAACATGTTCGGCACCATCATCTTCGTGGCGCTCATCGCCGCGCTGCTCGCGCTCACCTCGACCAAGGGTTCGCCCGAGCCGAGCCTCGTCGCGGGCGATCCCGACGGCGAGCGGCAGATGGCGCTTCTCGCCGCGCGCGCGGAGGAGCTCGAGCGCGAGCTCTCCACGCTGCCCGCCGCAGCCGATGGCGACGCGGACGCGGCGGCCGCGGATCGCGTCGCGGCTGCGCTCGGCGAGATCGCGCGGCGCGAGGAGCTGATCGAGCGATACAGCGAGGCAGTCGCCGCCGTCTCGGGCGATCTCGCGCAGATCGGCGCGCAGCTCGCGCCTCTCCGCGAGGAGGTCGCGCGTGTCGAGTCCGCGCTCGAGTCGGCGCGGCGCGCCAAGGACCGCGCGATGCGCACGCCGCTCGAGCGCGCGCTCGAGCTCAGGCTCTACACGGTCGTCGTCTGGGAGGATCGTCTCTATCCCGTCTGCGACTGGTCGAACGGCACGCCCGACACCTGCGCGCGCTTCGAGCAGTGGGACGACCGCTATGTGGTCGCCTCGGGCTCGAGCCTCAACGGGGACTGCCGCGGCATGAACGCCACGGGCTTCACGCGCACGATCCCGCTGCGGCAGGGCGCGGGCATACCGATCACCGACACTCCGTCGCTGCTGGCCGACCCGCGCTTCCAGGAGCTGCTCGCGGCGCTCGACCCTTCCGAGGACATGGTGCTTCTCGATGTCGCGCCCGACTCCTTCGACTCCTTCAACGCCGTCAAGGAGGCGCTTCTCGGCGCTGGCTTCAACTACACGCTCTCCGCCTGCACGGCGCCGCTGCCGCGCTATCGCGACCGCTGGATCCCGGGCACCCCGCGCGGATTGTGAGCTGTGCGATCGCGATCGCTACGGAACGAACAGGTAGGTGCCGCCGTTCTCGGCGGCGATCTGCTGCATCGCGGCCTCGAGCCCGCGGTCGCCGAAGGCGATCGCGTGCACGGTCGTCCTGCTCGGCCCCGTGTTCAGGAAACGCAGGAGCCCCGCGATGTCGACGGGCGTCATGCCGTCGGTCATGTAGTAGATGCAGTCGGGAAGCGGGTCGAGCGTCTTGAATGCGAACTCGAACGCCTGGGTCGGGTTGGTGCCGCCGCCCGTGTGCTGGGCCGCGATCACGGCGAGCGCCCGCGTGCGGTCCGCGTCCGTGTGCATCCACGCGGGTTCGATCATGTGCGCCGTGTCGTCGAAGAAGACAACGGAGAACCGCGTGTCTGGCTTCAGCGCCTTGATCGTCTGGCTCAGTTCCTGCTTGAGCCGGCCGAGCTTGTCGCCCTGGAGCATCGAGCTGGAGATGTCGACGATGAACACGATCCGCTTGCCGCCGCCGCGGAGCCCGAAGAACGAAGTCTCGTTGATGCGCTGGGTGGTCGCCTCCGCGGGCCGCGCGGCCACGCGGTCTGCGAGGTCCGCCTCCGACGCGATGTCGCCGCCGCCGCGTCGCACCTCCTCGAACGACTCGCGGGTGATCGCGGCGTAGCGCTTCTCCCCGACGACAAGCTCCATGCCGTCGCGGCGCCATGCGAGCTCCCACGGGCCGTCGCCCGCAGGAGGCGCGACCGTCACGGCGGGGCTTCCCCCGAGCGCGAGCGGCGTGCGCCTGAACCTCGAGGTCGACGCCGCATCCTCGCGGATCGACATCGTTCCCTCGACGACGCGCGCGCGCACGGGCGCTGCGTCGAGCGCAAGCTCGCCGCCGATCACAAGCGCGATGTCGCCGCGGTAGACGCGATAGACGGCGGCTGTCCTGAGCGCGGGATTCAGCATCAGCACAGACCGCTGGTAGCCGCCGGGCCCGAAGTCGGCGTCGTTTGCGCCGCCGATCTGCTCCCAGATACCCGCGACGGGGTGCGCATTGCGGCGGCTCATCTCGCCCGAGCGGTCGAGGATCGTGCCGTCGACATCGATGCGCTCGATCTCCAGCTCAGGAAGCGCGAGGTCGTCGCCGCGCGTGGCTGTGTCGGCTGCATCGGTGCGGCCAATGTCCTCCTTCTCTCCGTCGCGCTGTCCGAGCGACGCATCAGGCGCCGCGGCAACGGACTCGTCTGCACCGATCGAGGCACCCGCAGGCGAGGAGTCCGACGGAGTCTCTCCGTCGTCGCCTCCCGCGCCGACGCCACGATCGCCGACACCGCCGACGGTCGGCATCTCGGGCTGCCGCGCATCGGTGCGCGACTCGGTTCCCAGCGTGCCGCTGGCCTCGTCGCGTTCCTTCCTGTCGGCGCCATCGTTCGCGGCGTCGATCTCGACAGGCGCGGTCGCGGGGGTGTCGACACCCTTCGAAGTGTCGTCGTCGACGGGAGGTACATCGCTGAAGAGGCTCTTCGGGCGGGCTTGCGCAGCGGGAGTTGGAACGGCGGGCTCGCGCACATCGCTCGCGGCGTCTCCCTTGCCGTCGCCACCGCCGCCGCGACCTCCACCCGTGCCGCCACCGTCGTTCGCCGTCGCGGGCTTGCCCGTGCGTTCGTCCGCTGGGCCTGCGCTTCCACCGATGGAAGGTGTCGGCTGCGTGCCTGAGCGGGGGCCGCTCGCGCCACCGCCCGCACCCCCGAGCGGACCCGCGGGCGACTGTGCACCGCCGGCTTGGCCACCTGGAACGCTCTGCGAAGCGGCGCCACCGCTCGTCTGTCCGAGCGGTCTGTTCGCGGTGCCTGCAGCGGCAGCGCCGCTCGAGCCGCCGCTTGACGAAGCGGCTGAACCGCTCGAGCCGCTGGCGGCGCTGCCCTGCGCGGCGCCCGCGGCACCCGAGGCGCCCGAGGCACCCGAGGCGCCCGACGAACTCGAAGCTCCCGCAGCACTCGCTCCGCCGCTCGCGCTTCCGCTGGCCGCTCCTGAGGACGCGCCAGAGCTTGCTCCCGCGGAAGATCCTCCCGCCGTTCCAGAGCCCGTGCCCGATCCCTGCGCGCCGCCAGAGCCGCCCGTGCACGGGCCTCCGTTCGGCGCACCTGCGGCGGGGGAGCCGCCAGACGCACTCGCCGCGTTCGCCGCGTTCGCCGCACTCGCCGTACTCGAAGCACTCGACGCTCCTGACGCACCTGAAGCACCCGAACCAGCCGACGCCCCACCCGATGCATTCCCTGACGACCCGCCGCCACCACCCGTGCGCCCCGTGGCTCCAGAGCCGCCACCGCCCGACGCGCGCGACGCCGCTGCGCCCGTCGCAACCACAGGGTCTCCTCCGCGGCTCGACGCGTGCACCGCCCGAAGCTCATCGCTCTCCGACTCGCGACCCATGAAGGTGTGTGCGGGCTCGGGGTCGGGCGAAGTCGGCTTCGGCGCGCAACAACTCGAAGACATCACGGCAATCAGCGCGAACACACCGCACGCCGCGAGGCGCGAGGCCAGCACGGTCTGAGAGCGCGTGAAGCAATTCCCCATCATGATCGATCTCCTTCTATCGGCGGCTCTCTGGGACATCTGGCGTCTGCGGCTCTTCGGGAAGCGCAGGTGGCGCGGGCTCCTCGAGCGGCGTCGTGACATCGGTTGGTTGCGAAGGCGCGGCAGGCTTGGACGCACCACCCGCGCCGCGCGGGGGCGCAGCCGAGGCGCTCCCCGCTGCGGTCGACACGAGTCGATCCTTCGCAGCAAGCCCGTGCCACTTCACGACGACCGCTTCATATCCCCACGGCACGGGCGACTTCACCTCGACGCGGCCGCGGGCGGTCAGCGGTGGCTTGGCGGATCGATGGCGACCGGGGTCATCTTGCAGCCGCGGCGCGGCAACGATCGCATCGACTCCCTTGAACGACACTTCCCGCGCCCGCGCGCCGTCCTTCCCGAGCTCGAACAGCTTGAACTCCGCATACCACGGATACGTCGCGTCGATCCCGAGCTCATCGGGCGGCGCGGGAAGCTCGAGCGTGAGCACGCCGCTGCCTGGCGATGGGTCCTTCGTCGCGCGAAGGACGACCGCCGTGCGCTGCGGCCTCGAGTCGACCTCCCCGAACCCGCGCTCGACGAGCACGCTCGAACCATCCTCCACGCGCAGGAACTCGGACGGCGCCGACCGAGCAGACTGGATCGCGTTGACGGTCTCGCGCCTCGCCTGGAAGTCCTCGCCGACGGCGCTCGGCCCGATCGACGCGAGCACAGGCTTCCCCGGAACAAGCCTGTTCGCCAGCGCCCGCTGGCCTCGGCCGAGCGCGACAAGCACCTCGCGCCGCTCGATGCCGTCCCACAGCCGCACGACGGTCAGCGGAGCAGGGCGGTCGGCCGCCGCGCGCAGCGAGTCGGCGATCTTCACAACAGAGTCCACGACGCGCGTCACGCCTTGTTCCTCGGTCTGCTTGCTTCCGAACTTGCTCGACTTGGCGCGTTCGATGCGCTTGTCGAGATCCTCGATCTGCTTCGCAATCCGCGCGGCCTCGGTCGGCGAGATCGCCTCGATGCCGGGCACGATCCGGAAGAGATCGCGCCTGTTGGACGTGGCGTCGGGCGGAACGGTGCCGCGCACGCGCGCCTCCGCCTCCAGCGCAGCAGCCATCCACTCCGGATCATCCGGCAGCGTGAACGACTCGATGACCTCGACCCAGACCTCGCGCTGCGTGGAGGCGCTTCCCGGCCCGCCGAGCTGCCCGCCGCCACGCGCGTCCTGTCGATCGAGCGCCGCAGCGCGCGTCGCCACGCCTGCTGCAACGCCCTCGCGCGAGACCAAGCCGACCACGAGAACGCAGGCCGCGACGCAGGCAGCGACGCGCCACGCGACCAACGCGCGGCGAAGCCACGCAGTCCCCGCACGACACGCACTCGCAGAAGCCGTCAAGCATGCAGACAAACCCGAGCCGCACGCGCGCGCCTTCTCCTCGATTCGATTCCCCGACCTATGCATGGTGCCATCTCTCCCAATGAGTTCGGAATCAGCCTCGGCCCGTCGGGCGACGAATCAGAGGCCACGCAGCGATCTCCCGCGGCACGACCTCGCGGAAGCAAAAGTCTACAGCCACTTAGCCCCGTCTTCCAGAACGAAGTCAGGCTCCACGGAAAATTTGACGCTTATGAAGTGCGGCGGGCCAGTCCGCCCTCACGCCGCCTGCGCCGCCCTCACACCGCCCCAAGCCCCGTCAGCTCCCGCGCGAGCCGCACCGAGTCCGATGCGCTCTTCGCGCAGCCGTCGGCGCCGACCGCCTGCCACAGCCCGTCGACACGCGCGAAGACGCCGCCGCCGACCATGATGGGGACGCGCGCCTCCGTGCTCGCTGCGCGCAGCGATGCGATGGCGTGCGCGGCGGACCGCACAGCAAGGCCCGTGCTCGCGGAGAGAAGGATCAGGTGGAACTGCTGTCGCCCCACCTCGTCGACCGCGTGCTCGACGAGGTCCACCGTCGGCATGTTGGCGCCGAGGCAGTCGACCTGCCAGCCCTCGCTCTCGAGGAGGTCGGCCACCATGCGGATCCCGATGTCGTGGAGGTCGCCGCCCACGCTCGTCGCCAGCGCGCGCTTCCCGTGTCGCGGCGTCTGCGGCAGCTTGCCGCGCAGGACCGCGATCGCCCCCTGCGTCGCGGTCGTCACATAGTGTTCGTCCGCCACCGTCGCCTCGCCGAGGTGCCACATGCGGCCGACCTCGGAGAGCGCGGGCACGATCACCGTCTCGTAGACCTCCGCGACCGTGCGGCCCGACTTCACGGCGTCGAGCAGCGTGTCGACCGCGCGCGACTGGTGTCGCTCGAGGAGATGACGCAGGTAGTCGCGTGCGCGCGCCGAATCGGCGCCCGCCGCATCGAGCGCGCACGCAAGGACCCCGTCGTCCTCGGTTGTCGCCGCAGCGCTCTGCGCATGGCGAAGCCAGCGAATCGCCTCGCCGAGATGGCGCGAGGTGCGCTCGCCGATCTGCTTCGGCAGCTCGCTGCGCAGCGTCTCCTCGAGCACCACGAGGCTCTCGACGAGATCGCCCTCATCCATCCCCCGCGCCGTGAACGCGGCGCGCGCCCACGCCACGGAGTCGACGAGGAGCGCGACGCGGTCGGCAGCGACGGCCTCCGCGAGATGCTGCAGCCTGTTCGCGACCTCGCCGCGCCAGAGCGCGCGGCCCTCGGCGCCATAGCGCGCTGCGAGGGCGGGCTTGCGCTCGTACATCGTCGCCACGGTCCACTCTGCGAGCGCGCGCGAGACGGAGTCGATCGATTCTGCGAACTGGAGGTCGAGTGTGCGCATGTTTCGCGGTGGGTCGTGCGGTGGCGCTGCGCCGAGGCATTCGGGAGGCCCCGCGCCGAGGCGGAAAATGTAGCACCAGAGACGCTGCGAATCGATGCGCGACCGCACAGGAACCTCGCGGCGAACACATCCCGCCGCGCATGCCGCGTGCGCGTCAACGACCGTTATCAGGGCTGCGTCCGCCGCATCCGCAGAAGCCCCGCGCCGGGCGGCGCTCACCGCGTGCGCTGGTACGCGCGCTCGGCGAGGCTTCCCGAGGGACGCCCAGTCAGCTGCGCATGCTTCAGGATGTACTTCATGGTGACGATCATCACCGTCGCGTGCGACCAGGTCAGCGGGCTCACGGAGATCGCGCCGCCCGTGTACGGGTCGAACTGCTCTGCCAGCACGCCCGAAGGGAGCGCGCGGTCGGCGGTCCAATGGAGGTAGGGAAGCGCCTGCTCGAGCCCCTCGAGGGTCTCGGCGCGGTCGATGAGCCACTGCGCGATCCACAGCGTGCAGATCACCCACGGATTTCCCGGGACATCCGCCACATTCGAGTGCTCGACGCGGTGGTAGTAGTCGTTCTCATAGCGCGCGATCCCACCGATATGGGTCTTCACCCACAGCCGCTCGCGCACGGCCTCCATGTGCGAGACGACCTTCGGGTCGCCCGCGCTCATGGCGCCGAACGCGAACAGCGCAAACGCGGACGCGTCGATCGTCATGTCGAGGCGGTACGAGCCGTCGGCGAGCGGCGTCGCCATGCGCGCGAAGCGGCCGCGGTCGGGTTCCCACATGTGGCGGATCATCGCGCCGCGCATGCGCTCCGCGCCTTCGTTGAACTCGGCGGCGCGGTCGTAGGCGCCCATGTCCTGCGCGAAGCTCGCGGCCGCCTTCAGCGCGCCGATCGTCGAGGCCACGGTGAAGAGATGGACGCCGCGGCGCTCCTCCCACAGGTCCCACGATGGCTGCGGCAGCCCGTTGTGGTCGCGGTAGCGCAGGATCCAGTTCGCAGGCTCGACGACGAGCGTGTTGTAGGTCGTCTTGATGAACTCCACGTCGCGGAAGACCTGGAAGTGGCGCCTGAGCGCCCAGATCACGAGCGAGGTCTCGTCCTGCTGGATCGGCAGCACGCGCTGCCCGTCGAGCACCGACGGATGCCAGCTCGAGGCAAGCGTCCCCGTCGGGTTGTACTTGTGGAGGAAGTAGCCGTCCTTCGTGATCACCTTCTCGCAGAAGCGGAAGAAGTTCCGCGAGAGCTCGCCGTGGCCCGCGAGGACGAGCGCATGCGACACGAGCGCTCCGTCGCGCGGCCACATGTACGAGTAGGTGTCGCCCGCGAAGTGCGTGATGTCGTAGTCGTTCGCTGCGATGATCGCGCCGTTGTTGTCGATCTGCGTGCGGCAGATCACCTGGCTGCGCACGAACATGTCGCGCAGGCGCTCGGGCAGAGGCGACAGGTCGAGCGGCTCCTTCAGCGCCCAGAGCCGCCAGTACGCCTCGGTGCGGTCCATCATCCGCTGCGGGCTCTTGAGGCGCACCTTCTCGTTGAGGGCGAGCACGGCCTCGTGCGAGCGGCCCGCCGCGAGCCAGCAGTGGAGGCTTCCCGAGCCCCACGGCGCCAGCGCGATCTGGAAGCCGACGGTCGAGTCGACCGACCCTTGTGCGATCGCGTGGCGCGAGAGGAGCCCGTCCTCCGCGTCGCGCCAGGTGCCCTCCGCGTCGCCGATCCGCTTCGCGCCCGTCGCCCAGTGGTCGATGCCGAAGCGGCCCGACACGCAGCCGTTCACGAGGAAGTAGACGCTGTCCTTGTAGTGGACGAGGCCGCCCGACGACGGGTCGAACATCACCGTGTCGCCGACGGGCGACTCGTTGACGCTGATGTCGTGGTGGAAGAAGACGCGCACATCGCGGGCGCGGCCGAGGAGGTCGGTCACCACCACGCGGCGGAAGTAGACGGGGCTCCAGTAGTCGACGGCGTCGTTGGCGATGACCTCGACGCCGAGCCGCTCGTGCCTGAGGCGAACCTCTGTCACGAGCGTGTCGGGGCGGTAGCGGAGGTCGCGCGTCCACTCTGCGTCGTCGATCCACGCGAACTCGCCGTCGGCCCACACGCCGAAGCGCTGCCGATGCCCGCAGGTGTGGTTCGGCTGGCCGACATGCGGCCAGTAGAGATCGCGCATCTGGTACTGGTCGTCGAACGCGACGAGCATCTCGCCGTTTCCGACTGGGATGTTGCGGGGCATGCGCGGGTCTTCGTGGTTCGGGGCCTGGAGCGGCGGAGCAACGCGTGGAAGGTACCCCCGCCGCGGGGACCTGCGGCGGACGCTCAGCTGCCGAGTGCGCCGACGCGGTCCTTCAGCGAGGCGACCTTCGTCAGGTGCACACCGAAGTTCTCGCTCACCTTGACGGCGAGGCCGTGACCGATCTGCGTGTTGTTGATGAGGACATCGAGCGGCTCCTCGATCGACTTCGGGAGTTCGATGATCGAGCCGTGGGTGAGGGCGGTGACCTCGGAAAGCGCCATGCGGCGCTCCGCGATCTGCACGATCAGCGGAACTTCGAGGCTGAGAATGCGCGCGAGGTCCTTGGGCACGGCCTGTCTATCGGCACCGAGGCGGGGTGGCCTTGCGAAGGAACCCCGAAATGGGGCTCCCATCGAACGCGGGCTCTGGACGGGATCGCTGAAATCCATGGCGGGTCAGGCGGGCTGGGGACGGGGAGACGGCGAACCAGGGCGCGGCACGAGGAAAACCCGCCCCTGTGGGCGACCTTTCGAGGGGCTGCGGAGTCGGAGTGGCGGGGGAGGCCCGCGGGCGCATCGATCTGCGAGGTCAGCCGAACCGCTTGAACACGAGCGAGACATTGTGCCCGCCGAACCCGAAGGTGTTGTTCAGCGACACATCGACCTTCCGCTCCCGCGCCGTGTTCGGCACGAAGTCGAGGTCGAAGCCCTCGTCGGGGTTGTCGAGGTTGATCGTGGGGGCGAGGACCCCCTCGTAGATCGCCATGATGGCGGCGATCGACTCGATGCCGCCCGCGGCGCCAAGCGCGTGGCCCGTCATGGACTTCGTCGAGCTCATGGAGAGACGATGGGCGTGGGCGCCGAACAGCCGCTTGACCGCCGTCACCTCGGCGCGGTCGCCCTGCGGGGTCGAGGTGCCATGGGCGTTGATGTAGCCGACGCTGTCGGCCGAGAGCTCCGCGTCGCGCAGCGCGAACTCCATGGCCTTGAAGGCGCCGGAACCCTGCTCGTCGGGCGCAGCGATGTGGTGGGCGTCGCCCGTGGCGCCGTAGCCGACGAGTTCGGCGTAGATGCGCGCACCGCGGGCGCGGGCGTGCTCGAGCTCTTCGATCACCAGGACGGCCGACCCCTCGCTCAGGACGAAGCCGTCGCGGTCGCGGTCGAAGGGACGCGACGCACGCTGCGGGTCGTCGTTGCGGGTCGAGAGCGCCTTCATCGACGCGAACGCGGACAGCGTCAGCGGCGTGATGGCCGCCTCCGCGCCGCCTGCGAGCATGACATCGCAGTCGCCGCGCTGGATCGTCTGCATGGCGATCCCGATGGCGTGACCGCTCGAGGCGCAGGCGCTGGCGACCGCCGTGCTCGGCCCCTTCAGGTTGAACTGGATCGAGACATTTCCAGGCGCCGCGTTCACCATGAGGCGCGGCACCACGAACGGGCTGACGCGACGCGGGCCCGTCTGGAGGAGCTTCGTGTGGCCCTCCTCCATCGTGAGCACCCCGCCGATGCCAGAGCCGATGATCGTTCCCTGTCGGTACGGATCGACCGCATTGCGGAAGTCGTACCCCGAGTCGCGCGCGGCCTCGTCGGAGGCCACCATCGCGAGGAGCGCCACGCGGTCGATCCGCTTCTGCTCACGGCCATCGACTACAGAGGACGGATCGAAGTCGTGGATCTCGCCCGCGAAGCGGACGGTCCAGTCCTCGTTCTGCGGGAAGGTGCGCAGCGGCGAGATCCCCGAGCGACCTTCCTTCATCGCGGCCCATGTCGCGGGTGCGGAGGTGCCGAGATTGCTCACGGCGCCAATTCCGGTGACGACGACTCGACGAAGCGTGACGGTTCTCATCGGTGGTGTTGCCTCGATGCTGGGCCGGGGAACTTCGTGGACCCTTCGTCGGGTCGAATCTCATCCGAGAGGACCGGCGGCGACCCGATCGGCCACGCCGCGCGTCCGCCTCACGCTCCCTTCAGCGTCCGGTCCACATAGGAAACCGCGTCCGCGACTGTCGCGAGCTTCGTGGCCGACTCGTCGGTGATGGAGATCTCGAAGATGTCCTCGAACTCCATCATCAACTCGGCCTTGTCGAGGCTGTCGCAGATCTTGTCGAACTCGCTGTCGCGGGTGACCTCTTCCTTGGCGATGCCAAGCTGGTCCGCGACGGCCTCGATGACCTTCGCCTCGATTTCGGATGCTGACAGGGATTCAGCCATGGAGAACCTCGGCGGCGCGGCGGGCCGAACGGCGAACGCCGCCCGCATGCGCCGCAAGCGGGCATCAGCCCTGCGTGCGGTTGGCCTTGATGAAGTCGATCGCCTGGCCGACGGTGTGGATCTTCTCCGCCTGCTCGTCGGGGATCTTCGTGCCGAACTGCGACTCGAACTCCATGAGCAGCTCGACGATGTCGAGGCTGTCTGCGTTCAGGTCGTTGGTGAAGCTCGTCTCACGGGTGATCGTCTCGGGCTCCGCATCGGTGTGCTGGGCCACGATCTCGATGACCTTCTTCTCGATTTCGGCGTCGGTCACTGGCTGACTCCTGAGGTGGATTCGGGGCTCTGTCGGGGCGGATCGGTCGTTTGAGCCGACCCGTCGGAACTGGTGCCGAAGGGCTTCACGCGGCGTCTCCAGCCGCTCGGCAGGGACGCCCCTGCGCGATTCCCGTTCGGGGGGCGGACTATAGCGAAATTGCACACGGCGTGGCGGGGAGAAGGCTCCGAGAACCGCCTTGAAGCCGCGTTCTCGCCGCGCTGCGGGCGCGCGCGGCGCAACGCCTCAGCTGGCCATGCCGCCGTCGACCACGATCGTCTGCGCGGTGAGGAAGCCCGCCTCGTCGCTCGTCGCATAGGCGACGGCGGCCGCGATCTCCTCGGGCTTTCCGAAGCGTCGGACGGGGATGTTGGGGAGGACCGCTGTCTTGACGGCGTCGCCGAGGATCTCGGTCATGTCGGTCTCGATGAACCCAGGGGCCACGACATTGGCGGTGATCCCCTTCGCCCCCATCTCCTTCGCCACGGTCTTGGTGAAGCCGACGAGCGCTGCCTTCGCGGCGGCGTAGTTGGCCTGCCCCGCATTGCCCGAGAGGCCCGAGACGCTGCCGATGTTGACGATGCGGCCAAACTTGCCGCGCATCATGGGACGGATCGCGGCGCGCACGGCCACGAACACGGAGCGGAGGTTCACATTCAGCACTTCGTCCCACTGCTCGTCTGTCATGCGCAGCAGAAGCGTGTCGCGCGTGATGCCCGCGTTGTTCACGAGGATGTCGAGGCGGCCATGGGCCTCTGCGACCGAGTCGACGAGCGCTGCGACCGCTGCGCCGTCGGCGATGTCGCAGGGGCGGACCTCGCACGACCCGCCCGCGGCCTTGATGGCTGCGTCGACCGCCGCAAGGCCCTCGGCGCTTCGGGCGACGAGCACGACATGGCGCCCGTCGCGCGCGAGGCGCTCCGCGATGGCGCGGCCAATCCCCCGACTTGCACCCGTGACGATCGCGACGCGCTTCTGCTTCTGCTCTGCGTGAACCATGGTGTTTCCTCTCGCCACGGATCCGAACAGGAGCGCACGGCGTCGCGGGATTCTACAGAAGCGCGGGAAGGCTGCCCGCAACGAAACGCGGCGCCCCGAGACGAGGCGCCGCGCGTGTGATTGATGGTGTCGCGACGGATCGCGCGGATCGCGTCACTTGTTGCCGAAGCCGGGCGCGCGAGGACGGTCGATCGGTGCGCCGGGAAGACGACGGCCGGGAAGACCGCCGGGAGCGCTGGGCTGGCTCACGCCAGGCGACTCTTCCTTGACATTCTGCTCGCTCGTGAAGTCGGTCTGCGGGATCTCGATCACAGCGTCGGGCTCGTCGGCCTTGGCGAGCTCGAGGCGAAGGACCTCGTACCACGCCGCGATCCAGTTCTCGCCGCTCAGCTTCTCCATGATCCCGGGCGGCGTCGCGACAGAGTCGAACTCAGCCGCGTCGTCGACGCTCGCGCCCGCGGCGTAGACCCAGAGCTGCGGCTCGAAGTCCTCGCCGACATGGAAGACGGCGAGCGCGCAGTCGCCGCCGTCCTGGCGGCCGCAGCGGACATCGATGCGCGTGATCTCCTTGGTGGTGTTCGCGAAGACGCCTCGCTCGACCATGTTCTCGAGCTGGAACTGGTCTGGCGCGGAGAGCATGGGCTTCAGCGCGTCTGCGTTGCCGCGCGCGAAGGCGTCGAAGAATCGAAGCACAGCGACGCGCTGGACATCGGTCGACGGCGCGCGGTCCTCGGGGAGGTTCACGCGTGGATCGATGTCGTACTGCGCCATCAGGTCCTTGATCGAGGTGAGCGGCGGCGGCGGCGGCGGCTCGTACTTCGGCGCCACCACGACGGGCGGCGGCGGCGGCGGCGGTGGCTCGCAGCCCGTTGAGACGGCGAGGACGAAGGTCGAAGCCGCGAGCGCCGCGGTCAGGGTGAGTCGGGCTGTGTTCCTAAGGTGCGTCATGTGGGATGACCTCGCAAGTCTTGTCGATCCGGCGCATCAGGCCCTTGAGCACGCTGCCGGGGGCGAGCTCGTGGAACGCGGCCGAGCCGCGGGTGCCATCTGACTCCATCGCGGCGAGAAGCGCCGCACAACTGTGGCTCCATCGTACAGGCGACACCAGCTGCTCGACCAGAAGTCGGCGAAGAACTTCAGGATTCGAGGGCTCGTGCGGCCTCGCCGTCACATTCGACCAGACCTCCGCGGCGAGCGGCGAGATGGCGACCTTGGCGAGGACATCTCCCATTCTGTCTGCCGCTGGCTGCATGAGCGGGCTGTGGAAGGCGCCAGCGACCTGCAGCTTCGTGGCCCGGACACCGACATCGCCCGAGACGGCGACGGCGCGGTCGCAGGCCTCGATCGAGCCCGAGAGCACGATCTGGCCAGGGGCGTTGAAGTTCGCGGGGACGAGGACGCCGCCCTCGGCGGTGGCTCGGGCGCAGACATCGTTCGCCTGGGCCTCGTCGGCTCCGATAAGCGCGACCATGCCGCCCTTCGAGCTCTCCGCAGCCTGCTGCATCAGCTGGCCGCGCCGCATGACGAGCCTGAGGCCGTCTTCGAAGGTGAACGCGCCCGCGAGGTGGAGCGCTGTGTACTCGCCGAGCGAGAGGCCCGCGACCGCGCGGATCGAGCGCGCGCGGAGTTCGTCTGGAAGCGCGTGGTGGCACGCGACAGCGGCCATGAAGAGCGCGGGCTGCGAGAGGTCGGTGCGGTTCAGCGTCTCCTGCGGTCCGTTGAAGGCGATGTCGGAGAGCGAGCGGCCGTCGGGGCCGCCGTTGGAAAAGTCGGCGAAAATGCGGTCGGCCTCGTCGACGACCGCGCGGGCCTTCGGGCTTGCCTCGCACCAGGCCTTCGCCATGCCGACGGCCTGCGCACCTTGTCCTGGGCAGAGAAGAACGATGTTGCTCATGTCAGATGCTCGGGTGTTCCAAACCGAGGAAGGCTACGAGGTATTCCAGGCCGAGGAGGCCCGCTAGGTACTCCATACCGAAGAGGCCCACGTCAGGCCGCCGCCGAACGCGACCAGCATGAAGGGCTTGCCCTTCGTGATCTTGCCCGCGCGCCACAGTTCGTCGAGGCAGAGCGGCACGCTGCCCGCACTCGAGTTGCCGTATCGGTCGATGTTCACATAGATCTTCGACGGATCGATGTTCAATTTCTCGCGCGCTGCGTCGATGATGCGCACATTCGACTGGTGGCAGATCACCTGGCTCACATCGTCGGGCGTGAGCCCCGTCTTCGCGAAGGCGTCCTCCATCACTTCCTTGAACTTCGTCACCGCGAAGCGGAAGACCTCCTTGCCGTTCATGCGCAGGCACCCGAGGCGGATCGGATTCTCCGCGTCCTCAGCGGGCACATCGCGCTCGCTGCGCGGGATGTAGAGGGCGTGCGAGCCCGATCCGTCCGCACCCATGTGCTGGTAGATGCAGCCCTTCGAGGCGTCCTCGTCGGCACGGATGATCGCGCAGCCCGCCGCGTCGCCGAAGAGGATCGACACAGTGCGGTCCGTGTAGTCGAGGATCGAGCTCATCGCCTCAGCGCCGATCACGGCGACGGTCCTGAAGCGCCCCGCGCGGACCATGCCCTCGGCCATGTTGAGGCCGTAGACGAAGCCGCTGCACGCCGCTGCGAGATCGAAGGCGGCGGCGTTCCTCGCGCCGACGGCTGCTGCGATGCGGCACGCCACCGACGGGCAGGTCATCTCCATCGTCACGGTGGCGACGATGACGAGGTCGAGTTCCTCGGCCTTGATCCCCGCGCCTTGAATGGCGCGCTCGAGCGCCTGCCGCGCGAGCGTGGAGCAGCCTTCCGTGCGGAGGTCGAGGACGCGGCGCTCCCTGATCCCCGTGCGCTGCGTGATCCATTCGTCGCTCGTCTCCATCATGCGCGCAAAGTCTGCGTTGGTGAGACGCCGCTCGGGCACCGCGGAGCCCGTGCCGAGGATGCGTACGCCGCAGGCGCCGCTGGGAAGCTGTCCCATCATGCGGGGAATCCCCTCATTGCGCGGGCTCTTGGATCGTCTCGAGCCGCGCGTTGATGATGTCGTTCATGCCGCTGAGGACGAACTGGCGGGAGCGAAGGATGGCGTTCATCATCGTGCGCGCCACGCTCGAGCCGTGCGAGATGAGGCAGGTGCCGTTGACGCCGAGGAGCGGGGCGCCGCCGTATTCGTGGTAGTCGTGCTTGGCGTAGATCGCCTTGACGACGGGCTCGAGGCGCACCGCGAGCTCGGGGTCGGTCTCGAGCACCTGCTGCGCGATCGCCTGGAACAGGCCCTTCGAGAGGCCTTCTGCGAGCTTCAGCATGACATTGCCGACGACGCCGTCGGTGATGACGACATCGGCATCGCCGTCGAACACGCCGCGGCCCTCGACATAGCCGATGAAGTTGAGGTTCTCCGCGCCGCGCAGGAGGTCGCGCGCGACCTTCATCTCGCTCGTGCCCTTCTGCTCCTCGCCGCCGACATTCATCAGCGCGACGCGCGGGTTCTTGATGCCGAGGATGCCGCGCGCGTAGGCGTCGCCCATGACGCCGTACTGCGCGAGGTGGACGGGCTTCGGCTCGATGTTCGCGCCGACGTCGATCAGCACGATCGGCCCAGCGAAGGTCGGCACCGTGACGGCGATGCCGGGACGGATGACATTCGGCAGACGCCGCATGTACATCTGGCTCGCGGTGACGCACGCGCCCGTGTTGCCCGCGCTGATCCAGGCGTCGCAGCGGTTCGGGTGCTTCGGGCCCGCGTATTCGGCCGCGCGCGAGATCGAGCTGTCGCGCTTCGAGCGCACGGCCTCGACCGGCGGGTCGCTCATCTCGATCACTTCGCTGCAGTGGACGACCTCGATCCGGGCGCCAGGGCCATCCTTCGAGAGTCCGCGGTCCTTGATCGCCTCCTCGATGATGTCGCCCTTGCCGAAGAGGACAAGCGTGTCCTCAGCGGGAACCTTGCCGAGCGCGGCGAAGCAGCCCTTGAGGATCTCGTCGGGCGCGTTGTCGCCGCCCATGACATCGATGCCGATTCGCATTGCGTGTGGCTTCCTGAAGACGAAAGGGGGAA
>JBIKTI010000164.1:0-6002 GCA_044348205.1 Phycisphaerales bacterium
GCGTTCGCACAGGTGGCGCACCGCTGCGAAACAGGGTTTCTCACGGAGGCAGGGGGGCACGGAGAGCAAGTGTTCCAGTTGTCCCGCGTGGCGCGGGTGTTGGACTCTCTCTTCTCTTCTCTTCTCTTCTCTTCTCTTCTCTTCTCTTCTCTTCTCTTCTCTTCTCTTCTCTTCTCTTCTCTTCTCTTCTCTTCTCTTCTCTCTCCAGCCCGTTCGCCCTCTGTGCCTCCGCGCCTCCGTGAGAAAAAGAGTCCCTCTCACAAGCACGCCCCGCGTCGCAGGCAGCAAAGGCGGCTGCCGCCAGCCGCCGCCGCTCAAGTCACGCTGATCGCCTTGCCGTTGTCCTCGTCGCGCTCGCCGCAGGCGCATGCGACCACGATCTCCGCGACCTTCTCGGGCGCCATCGCGCGCGACGGCGGGATTACGCTCGTGGGGAAGTTCTGCCGCAGGAGCGGCGTCTCGACTGCGCCTGGGTTGATCGCGAAGCCCTTCACGCCGATCGCCTTGCCTTCGGCCTTGATCGAGCGCGCGAAGCTGTCGACCGCGGACTTGCTGGCCGCGTAGGCGAAGAAGCCCGGGAACGGATCGCTTGTGCCGATCGTCGACACGATCGCCACGCGCCCGCCGCGCTGCTTCTTGAACTGCGGCCATGCGCGGGTGATGAGGTGCGCGGGGCCGAAGGCGTTGATGAAGAACGCCTCTTCCAAGATCGCCTCGGTCGTCCGGTCGATCGGCGCCAGCGGCGCCACGCCCGCGGCCAGGACGAGCGCGTCGATCCGGCCGAACGCCTCGATGGTGCGGTCGACGACCTCGTGCGCAAGTCCGCTGTCCGCGATGTCCGCTGCCATCACGAGGTGACGCGTCGGCTCCACGAGCTCCGCGCGCACGGCGTCGAGCTTCGACTCCGTGCGGCCGACGAGGACGACGCAGTGCCCGCGCGCTGCGAGCATGCGCGCGCAGGCCGCGCCGATGCCGCTGCCTGCGCCCGTGACGATCGAGACTGGTTGGTCGGTCATGCGCGACCTTTCGGCCAAAGTGCTTCGGGCGATTCGCCCGAGGGCCGCAAGCTCGAACTATGAGCCGAAGATCCGCGCGATGTCGTTGTAGAAGGTGAGCAGGAAGACGCCCGCGACGAGGGCGATGCCCGCCATGGCCGCTGCGTTCTGGAATGCGATCGACGGCGGGCGCCCGCGGAACTTCTCGTACATCAGGAAGACGAAGAGCCCGCCGTCCGCGATCGGGATCGGCAGCGCGTTCACCACGGCGAGGTTGACGCTGATGAGCGCGAGGAAGAAGAGGACATACATGAAGCCCTCGTCCGCGACCTGCGTTCCCGTGTGGAGGATGCCGACTGGACCCTGCAGCTGCTCGACACCCACGGAGCCGCGGCCGACGCGGTCGAGCGTGAGGAAGACCTGCTCGATCATGCGCACGGTCTGGCGAAAGCCCATCGCGATCGCGCGCAGCGGATCGCCATCGGCGCTGAGCACGGTGAACTTCGGGTCGAAGATCTCCATCGGAAGCGGGAAACCGTGGCCGAGGGCGCGAAGCGACGCGAGGTCTTCCGCGCCAAGCGCGACCGTCGTCTCGACGGGCTTCGCCTCTGGGGAAGGGTCGCGAAGGCCGATCGCGACGGAGAGCGGCGCTTCGCCAGAGTGGGCGCGCGCGCGCGCCGCGAGCCTGTCGCGCAGCGCGCGGAAGTCCGTCACGGGCTCGCCGTCGAGCGAGCGGATCTCGCCGAGCGGGAGCGGCGCGAGCGACTTGGCGGGGGTGTCGCGCGTCGCCGAGACCGAACCAGATGCGCCTCGAACCTGAACGGATGTGATGCTGTTGGCGAGGAGCGGGAGGTCGGTGGCCAGCTCGAGCTCGACCCCGATCCGACCATCGGTGTTCGTGCGGAGCTCGACCGCCACCTCGCGGCCGTCACGGAGGACAAGCGCGGGAATGCGGCCGTTGGGGCGATCCGTCACCGTCTTCACAAGCTCCGCGCGACGCGGCGCAGGCAGTGAACCGATGCGGAGGAAGAGGTCGCCCTCCTCGAGCACGCCCTTGTTGAGGCTCGACTCGAGAATCGCGCGCACGCGCGAAAGCGGAACAAGACCGATCAGGGACTCCTCGGGCCTGTCGCCGCCCACGGGGCGAACAAGCTCGAACTCGGGCCTCGGCTCGATTGTCGTCACGAGAGTCGTCGCGGGCGTGGCGCCAGCGCCACCGTCGTCGGCGGACGGGCCGCGCCAGACGACAGAGAGCGAAGCGCCGTTCGAGTTGCCTGCAGCCTCCGCGAGGTCGGCGAAGCTTTCGACGACCCGCCCGTCGATGCTCTCGACATGCCAGCCTGGGCCGACCCCTGCGTCGGCGACGGCGGGGGCTTCCTTGGCGACGATCTCGAGCACCGACTCGCGCGAGGCGCGGACATCGGTCAGCGTTGCCGATCGCGCGGGCGCCACGCCGATCGAGAGGAGGCCGATCGACTCGTCGCGCGCGGGAAGGACCTCGTAGCCGAACTCCTGCCCGCCGCGCTCGACGGTGAGCGACACGGTGTCGCCTGGCTTCGCCATTGCGGCCGCGAGGCGCACATCCACGAAGGTCTCGGCGGGTTCGCCATCGATCGCGACCACGCGGTCGCCCGCGCGGATGCCTTCGGGGGCGCCCGCATCGAGTGCACGGGCGCGCGCCGCGGGCGACTCCGCCGCGACGCCGCCGATCAGCGGCGCGGGAAAGCGCACGCCGACGAGGAAGGCGATGAGGAAGAGCACGATGGCGAGGGCGAGGTTCGCCGTGATTCCTGCGAGGATCACCACGCCGCGGCGGAA
The DNA here is from genome assembly GCA_044348205.1 of Phycisphaerales bacterium. Lineage (GTDB taxonomy): Bacteria > Planctomycetota > Phycisphaerae > Phycisphaerales > SM1A02 > QWPT01. Next base: position 2,814 of record JBIKTI010000164.1, read on the forward strand.
GATCGTCGCCTTGCCGAAGCTGCGCGAGTCGTCGCTCGTCGCAGCGGGGTTGCCGTCCTCCTGCCCGAGCATCCGCACATATCCGCCAAGCGGAAGGACGCGGAGCGAGTACTCCGTCTCGCCGAGGCCGAGCGCCTCGCGCTGCGAGTCGCTCATCTCGATCGGGCGCCGCCCGTGCCTGCGCACGGCGACAGCGTCCGCGGAGCCGAGGACGAACCCGATGCCGCGCCTGTAGCTCGCGACGCACGGCCCCATGCCGATCGCGAAGCCGTCTGCGCGGATGTTGGCCCACTTCGCAGCGAGGAAATGCCCGAGCTCATGGATGAAGATCAGGAAGCCGAAGCCGACGAGGATGAGGATGAAGCCTGGGATCGCGCTCACGATGGATCTCCCGCGGAACCGTTGGCCATGCTACGCGCGCCCGCCGCGCCGAGCAGGCGATCCACGGCCCAGCGGCGTGTCTCGCGGTCGGCCTCGAGCACATCGGCGAGCGAGCGCACGGGCGTCGGCCTCAGCGCCTCGAGCGCGGCCGCGACGGTCGATGCGATGTCGAGGAAGCCGATCCGCCGCTCGAGGAACGCGCCCACGGCGACCTCGTTCGCAGCGTTCAGCACGGCGCCCGCTGTGCCTCCGCGCTCGATCACCGCATGCGCCAGCCTGATCGCGGGGAAGCGGTCCGCGTCGACAGGCTCGAACTCGAGCGCGCGCAGCGACGCGAAGTCGAGGCGCCGCGCGGGTCCGTCGAGGCGATCGGGGTCGCAGATCGCCTGCTGGATCGGCGTGCGCATGTCGGGTGGCGACAGCTGTGCGAGCACGGACCCGTCGACGAACTCGACGAAGCCATGGACGATCGACTGGGGATGCACGATCGCGTCGATGCGGTCGCTCCCGAGACCGAAGAGCCAGTGCGCCTCGATCAGCTCGAGCGCCTTGTTCATCAGCGACGCGCTGTCGATGGTCACCTTTGGCCCCATGCGCCAGGTCGGGTGCGCGAGCGCGTCGTCGACGGTCGCTCGGACCATCTCGTCGCGGGACCTCCTGCGAAACGGGCCGCCCGACGCCGTCAGCACCACGCGCCGGATCTCTTCGGCCGATCGCGAGCCCTTGAGGCACTGGTAGAGGGCGTTGTGCTCGCTGTCGACGGGGATCACGCGCACGCCCGCGGCGCGTGCGGCGGGCATCACGATGGCGCCCGCGGCGACGAGCGCCTCCTTGTTCGCAAGTGCAAGGTCGCAGCCGCGCTCGATCGCGACAAGCGCGGGGCCTATGCCCGCTGCGCCCACCATCGCGGCGAGGACGATGTCGCCGCGCCTGGCCTCGGCCGCCAGCATCTCCTCCGCGGCCGACGGGCCGCGGTAGACACGGGTTCCCGCAAGGGCCTCGACGGCGGCATCGCCGCTTGCGACCGCGATGGCGCCCGCGCCGAACTCGCGGGCCTGCTCGGACAGGAGCCCGCCGTTGCGCGCGGCCGCGAGCCCAGCGATCTCGAAGGAGCGCGTTCCCTTGGCAGCGAGGTCGCGCACGACATCAAGCGCACTCGTGCCGATCGAGCCCGTCGAACCGAGGATGAAGAGCCGTCGCCTGTGCATGCGTGGAGGGAGAGCCCGCAGCGGCCGTGAGGCCGACCGCTGCGGGTGCTTTCTTGGTTACTCGTCCCCGCCCTTGGGCCGCTCGTGTGGCGCGAGCTTGCGCACGCGACCGCCGTAGAGCGAACGAGGCTTCGGCGCTGGCGCTGGCGCTGCAGGAGCGGGGGGCGCGGAAGGAGCGGATGGCGCGCGTGCGGGCCTGTTTCCGCCGCGGTCGTTGCGTTCCGCGCCGCGGTCGTTGCTTCCCGCGCCGCGGTCGTTGTTTCCCGCGCCGCGGTCGTTGCTTCCCGCGCCGCGGTCGTTGCTTCCCGCGCCGCGGTCGTTGCGTTCCGCGCCGCGGTCGTTGCGTTCCGCGCCGCGCTGGCCGTCGCGATCGCGCCCACGGCCGCCGCGTCGTCGTCGACGCTTGCGCCGACCGCCGTCGCGACGGTTCTCACCGCCGTCGCCCGGCTCGCCCTGTGCGGATCCGTCGGCCGAGTCTCCGTCGCCGCCAGCTTCCGCATCGCCATCCGAGTTCGCGTCATCCGAATCGCCGTCATCGTCACGGTCGGCGGGCTTGGCCGCGTCTGCAGACACGGCAGAAGGAGCGTCTTCGCGTCGCCCATCGCGGTCGTCACGCCCATCGCGTCCTCCGCGACCGCGCCGGCGACGCTTGCGCTTGCGGCGCGCCCCGCCCTCGCCGCCGACGGCACCCTCATCGCCCTGGGCAGTCTCGGTGCCGTCCATCTCTGAGTCGTCCGAGTCGGGATCGACAACGGGAACGGGCGCGGGCTCTGGCACATCGAACGGGGGCTTGCCATAGGCCTTGCGGATCGCATCGCCCTGCTCGCCAGTGAGGAGCGACTGGTGGCCCTTCACCTCGATCTCGAGCTCGGCGCACTTGGCAAGCACTTCCTTGCTCGTGAGCTCGATCTCCTTCGCGATCGCGTGCACGCGGATCGGGTCACTCGGCTCTCGTGGTGGCGGCGGGGGCGTCGGAGCGGACTGCGTGACCGCAGCGCCCGTCTGCGACTCCGCGCGATCGCCGCCGCGGCCGCGACGCCTGCGGCGCCGCTTGCCGCGCCGTCCGCCTGCTTCGCCCTCCTCGGGCGACTCCGCATCGCTTTCGTCACGGCGCTCCGCCCTCTTGGCGTCCTCGCGGGCACGCTGCTCGTCTCGGGCGATCGCCTGCGAGATCGTCTCTTCCTCCTCGTCGACCTCGGGAAGATCGTCGAATCCGCCCGAGAGGATGATCGAGGTCGCGTCCGCGGTGACGGGCTTCCGCCTGCGGCGCCTGCGCTTGCGCCCGCCGCCCTCTCCGCGCGTCGACTCGCCCGTCGACTCCTCGCCCTCGCCCTCCGAGTCCCCCTCCTCGATGTCGGTGGGGAAGCTCTCGAGCGATGGAAGCATCGGCCTGCGCGAGCGGTCGGGCTCGACCGCGTTGCCACGCTCGTCGTAGCCGTAGATCTCGACGCGGTCGGCTGCGATCGCGTCGCTGATGCGCACCTCGATCCTCTTCGCGAAGAGATCCTCGAGCTCGCCCATCGCGCGTCGGCGCGACGAGAGGAACGCCCCCGCGACCTTCGCGGAGCAGACCACCTCGACGCGTGCCACCCGCGGCGTG
>JBIKTI010000165.1:0-5999 GCA_044348205.1 Phycisphaerales bacterium
GCGGGGAGCGCGGGGCACTTCGCCCGCGAGGGCGTGCCCGTCTTCGTCCACCCGCGCGGCGTGCGGCACCTCGCGGAGCCCTCGCGGCTGATCGCGGGGTCGCGCGCGGTGCACGGGCCGCGGTACGACCGCTTCTACGGCGACCCGCTGCCGATCGCGGCGGACCGACTCCATGCGGTCGGGCACGGCGGCGTGGTCGAGCGCGCGGGGCTCCGCTTCGAGGCGATCGAGACCCCGGGCCACGCCCGCCACCACCACGCGTGGCTCGTCGGGCGCGACGGCGAGGCGGCGCAACTCGTCTTCACGGGGGATGTCCTCGCGATGGTGTCGCCTCGGTCTCTGCACATCTCGATTCCCGTTCCGCCGAGCGACATCGACATCCCCAGTTGGCAGGTGTCGGTCGAGCGCCTGCGGGCGCTGCCGCGCGGACTGCGCGCGGTGCTGACCCACGGCGGCGAGCGGCCGCTCGGCGCCCACCTCGATGCGTTCGTCGCACGCATGAACGAGGAATTGCCGCTCCTCGCGGAGCTCGCCGAACTGGCGAAGACCGACGCAGCGGGCGCAGACGCGCGCTATCGCGATTTCCTGCTCCCGCGTGCCCGCGCGGCGGGCGTGGAGGAAGAGCTCGTCGCGGCGCTTCTCGGAAAGGCCTTCCGAGGGATGAACCTCGCCGGAGTCGCGGAGGCGATCACGGCGGGCCGGTTCCTCCCAGGCCTCTGAAACGGTCAGTCGAAACGGTCAGTCGAAACGGTCAGTCTTGGACAGTCTCAAGAAACCGCTCGAGATGCCGCGAGATGAACCAGTCGAGCGCCGTGCGCGTGGCGCGCGCATCTGCGCCCCACATCGCCACGCTCGGCTCGACGAACGCGATGTCCGCGAGCACCTGCAGCTGGCCGTCGACCACATACGCCCGCGGGAGCCGCGTGCCGAAGTAGGCGCTTGCCGCGTTCGACGACGGGTCGCCGATCGCGACGGTCGGCTGCAGCAGAAGCTCGCGGTCGTTCAGATACCAGAGGTCCGTCATCACGATCGGGATCAGCGCGCGGTCGCCCGCGGCGCCCGCCCCCTGGTGGCGCTGCCACTGGCGCATCGCGGCGACCAAGCGGTTCGCGAGCGGCCTGTCCGCGATCTCGCCGCGCGGATTCGCCCCCACGACGATGGGCAGAAGCCGCGAAGTCTCGAGATCCATGTCGGGCGGCATCACCGCCCATGCCGCGTCGATGGCGGAGTCCGCCATCCCCTGCGTGTGCGGAAGCTGCGGCTGCTGCGGAAACTGCATGGTTTGGTCTATCGGCGCAAACGCGCCGCGAGCCGCAACCCGCGGCCCCCGCACCCTTTCGTCGGACGCGGCGCAACGGCGCGCGCTCACTCCCGGATCGCGAGATCGGTCCGCGGCTCGGGGTAGGTCCAGCTCGAGAGGAGGAGCCGCAGCGGCTCCTTCGCCGTCGGCATCTCGAACTCCGCAACCGACGACGGTGCAGCATCGGCGCTGGTCGCGCGATCCGACGACCTCGACCACTTGAAGAACGGCCGCGCGGCATCGATGTTGATCTCCCGGACGGCCGTCGGCTTCACGATGCGGATCTGCACGGTCGTGACCTTCGCGTCGTGGCCCTTCTTCTTCCGGACGCGCGCCCAGACGGCGGAGATCACGAGGACGGAGTCATCGACCGACCAGATCTCGCCCTTGGGGTCGCGCAGCCATCCCGCACCGACAAGAAGGTCGGCCGTCGGCACCCCGCGAGGGCCGAACTCCGCGAACCCGGCGTCGATGTCGACGAACTCGGTCTCGGGAAACCTCCCTCGCGGCGCGAGCGGCTTCGCGCAGATGGAGGGATCCATGATGCCGAGCGCCTGCACATCGATCACGAGCGCCGGCCGAGGATTGAGCGTGAAGAGCCCGGCGTAGGACGCGGGATCCTCGATCTCCTTCCGCGAGCAGCCGAACGGCGGCAGCAGCCTTCCGATCGGATCGTTCGTCTCCCTCGCCCGCGTCCGCTCCTCGATCTGCCGGCGGGTGACCGAATCGCTCCGCACCGCCTTCACGACGAGCGCGGTCAGGGCGACGAGCACCACGAAGGCCATCGCTCCGAGCCACCACCGTTCAGTGAAGTCGCCGATCGCGAAGCTGACGAGAAGCACCACCGCTCCCCATGTCGTGGCGAGTAGGTAGGTCTCCAGCAACGCGATGTGCGGCGGAGTCGCCGTCGACCTCCGAGCGATCTCGACGAACGCGACATTGCGGCCGGCAAAGAACTCCCGCCACATCGCGGGAACCTGCGCCGCCGAATCGGACGCGTCGGTGGTTTCGGTGCTCATCCGTGGAAGAGCGGGAACGTCCCGCAGAATGCACGGATCTCGCCACGCACTGCCTGAATCGTCGCCGCATCGCCAGACGAACCGAGCACGCGGTCGATCCATGCTGCGACGAGCTCCATCTCGGCTTCCTTGAGCCCGCGCGTCGTGAGCGCGGGCGTGCCGAGTCGCAGGCCGCTCGTCACCATCGGCGGACGGGTATCGTTCGGAATGCCGTTCTTGTTGACGATCACGCCGGCCTTCTCGAGCCACTTCTCGGCGTCGGCGCCCGTGAGGTCGGCCGAGCGCGCGCGGAGGTCGACGAGCATCAGGTGGTTGTCGGTGCCGCCCGAGCAGAGGCGGTAGCCACGCTTCACGAGCGCCGCCGCAAGCGCCTGCGCGTTCTTCACGACCTGCTGGCTGTACACCTTGAACTCGGGCTTGAGCGCCTCGCCGAATGCGATCGCCTTCGCGCCGATCACATGCATGAGGGGCCCTCCCTGCGAGCCGGGGAACACCTTGCGGTCTATCTTCTTCGCGATTTCCTCGTCGTTCGTGAGGATCAGGCCGCCGCGCGGGCCGCGCAGCGTCTTGTGCGTGGTCGTCGTCACCACATGCGCATGCGGAAACGGCGACGGATGCACGCCCGTCGCGACCAGGCCTGCGATGTGCGCAATGTCGGCCATCAGCACAGCGCCGACCTCGTCGGCGATCGCGCGGAAGCGCGCGAAGTCGATGACGCGCGGATAGGCCGAATAGCCGCAGATGATCATCTTCGGCTTCGCTTCCTTCGCGATGCGCGCAATGGCGTCGTAGTCGAGAAGCTCGGTCGCTGCGTCAAGGTCGTACTCGGCGATCTTGTAGAAGGTGCCCGAGAAGTTCGGCTTGAGGCCGTGCGAGAGGTGGCCGCCCGACTTGATCGGGAGCGACAGGATCGTGTCGCCGGGATCGCACATCGCCATGAAGGTGGCGGTGTTCGCGTTCGCGCCGGAGTGCGGCTGGACATTCGCGAACTTGCAGCCGAAGAGCTGCTTCGCGCGGTCGCGCGCGAGGTCCTCGATCCCGTCGTGGAACTCGCAGCCGCCGTAGTAGCGCTTGCCGGGGTAGCCCTCGGCGTACTTGTTCGTGAGCCACGAGCCGACCGCGTGCATGACCTCGGTCGAGACATGGTTCTCGCTTGCGATCAGCTCGAGGGTGGTCGCCTGGCGCTCGGCCTCCTGCGCCATCAGGCGCGCGGCCGCGGGGTCATAGCGCTCGAGCATGGCGAGAAGCTGGGCGCTCATCGCGTCGAGCGGGATGTCGGACGGGAAGCCGGCTGGCATGGGGCGGGACGCGGACATGGCGGCGGTCGCGGGGGTCATGGCGCGGATAGTAGTCGACGCGCTACCCTGAACCCATGCGTCCGCGGGCCCGCGACGGCATCATCGAGTCGGACATCGGCACGCTCGCGGTCGGGCGGCGGGGCGTCCTGCTCTCGGCGGATTGGCTGGTCGGCCGCGCGAGCGCCCCCGACTTCGACCCACGGGACGAGATCGCCGCCGCGTTCGTCGCCGCCTACCTCCGCTACTTCCGCGGCCACGACTGGCGCGAGGCCTTCGAGGATCTCCCCATCGGCGACGGAACGCCCTTCCAGTGCCGCGTCTGGACGAGCTGCCGGACGATTCGGACCGGCGACACCCGAACCTACGGCTGGATCGCCAGGGACCTCGGCCTGAAGCCCCTCCACTGCCGCGCCATCGGCAACGCGCTGCGCCGCAATCCGCTTCCGATCGCGGTGCCCTGCCACCGCGTCGTCGCCTCGTCGGGACTCGGCGGATACGCGGGGGCGCGGAGCGGCGCGCTCGCCGACATCAAGAGCCGTCTCCTCGCATTCGAGTCGGCGATGCGCGCGAAGCCGTGATAGAGTCTGCGTCCCCCGCGAATTGCGGGAAACGCGGAGGTTGCGCGCATGAAGCTGACGATGGTGGGCACAGGCTATGTCGGGCTCGTGACGGGAGCCTGCTTCGCGGAGACGGGCCAGCAGGTCGTCTGCCTCGATGTCGACGAGCGCAAGATCGCCATGCTTCGCCGCGGCGAAAGCCCGATCTACGAGCCTGGCCTCTCGGAGATGATCACGCGCAACGCGGCGGCGGGCAGGCTTCGCTTCACGACGGACAAGCTCGAGGCCTATCGCGACGCCGATGTCGTCTTCATCTGCGTCGGCACGCCGAGCGACGAGGACGGCAGCGCCGACCTCCAGTATGTCCTTCGCGTCGCGGGCGACATCGCCGATGCGATGAATGCGCTCGGCCGCGGCCAGCGCACGAAGACAGTCGTCGTGAAGAGCACCGTGCCCGTCGGCACGAGCCACAAGGTGCGCGACCTCATCGCGTCGAAGACCACGATCCCCTTCCACATCGCGGACAACCCGGAGTTCCTGAAGGAAGGCGACGCGATCAACGACTTCATGAAGCCCGACCGCGTCGTGTGCGGCGTCGAGAGCGAGCATGCCGCCGCCGTCATGCGCGAGCTCTACGAGCCGTTCGTGAGGCAGGGAAACCCGATCTTCATCATGGATGTCCGCTCGGCCGAGATGGTGAAGTACGCGTCGAACGCGATGCTCGCCTGCAAGATCTCGTTCATCAACGAGATCGCGAACCTCTGCGAGCGCTCCGGCGCGAGCGTCACGAGCGTGCGCGAGGGGATGTGCGCCGACAAGCGCATCGGCAACCAGTTCCTCTACCCGGGCCTCGGCTACGGCGGATCGTGCTTCCCGAAGGACACGCTCGCGGTGGTTTCGATGGGCCGCGCGGCGGGGTTCGAGTGCGAGCTGAACGCGGCGGTCCATCGCGTGAACCAAGCGCAGCGCCGGCACTTCTGGTCGAAGATCGAGGGCGCGCTCGGCAGCGACCTCCGCGGCAAGACGCTCGCCTTCTGGGGGGTGGCCTTCAAGCCCCGCACCGACGACATCCGCGAGGCTCCCTCCATGACGCTGATGCGCCTCGCCCTCGCGGCCGGCGCGCGCGTCCGCGCCTTCGACCCCGTCGCGCTCGAGAACCTGGCCAAGGAACTTCCCGAGGCCGAGCGGACCGCCGATATGTACGACGCGCTGCAGGGTGCCGACGCGCTGGTGATCGCCACGGAGTGGAACGAGTTCCGCGCGCCCGACTTCGAGCGCATGGCGGCGCTGATGCCGTCGCGCCTCGTGTTCGATGGCCGAAATCTGTACAAGTGCGAGGCAATGGAAGCCCGCGGGTTTGCGTACTACTCCGTGGGAAGGGCTCCCGTGCTCCCGCTCGTGGCCGCGGCCGCACAGACCGTCGGCTAAAGGCCGCATCGGGAGTTCGGCGCGAGTCCGGTCGCGAGATTGCCGAGAAACGATGCGACGGCGCCCCTCTCTCTCCGCGAAAGCGCGGGGATCGACGATGACCACCCGAGGGGCACGCACATGTCCGTTCTCACTTATCCTTCGCACGCCGTGGCTGAACTGCTGATCTCAACCCCCGAAGGCCAGGTTCTCGCCAACCGCAAGCTCGACCCCGTGCGCGCCTACTGGGTGGGCCGCGAGTCGTCCTGCGACATCGTGATCGAGAACGCAGCTGTCAGCCGTCGCCACGCGCTGGTCTTCCAGGCGAACGGCCGATGGCTCGCCTGCGACGCAGGCTCGCTCGGCGGGCTTGAGACCGAGCAGGGCGCCGTGCGCGCGACGCCGCTTTCCGCGGACG
>JBIKTI010000166.1:0-5984 GCA_044348205.1 Phycisphaerales bacterium
CACGCTCCTCTTCCACGAGCCCAAGGACACCTGGGAAGGCAATGTCTGCTACGGCGACAACCATGTGAACCTCGAGCGCAGCGTCATCCCAGACACCGTCCAGTACGAGTGCGGCTCGATCACCCTGAAGAAGGACAACATCTACACCTTCTCCGACTTCGCCACGGGCGGCTGCAAGGGCATCCAGGAAGGCGACACCTGGATGTGCATCGGCATCGGCTCCCCGACCAACACCAGCTACACGCAGGCTCCTGAGCGGCTCACCGACGGCACCACGCCGTCCTGAGCGCCACGGCCTCAACGACCGTTCGTTCCATTTCCATTCCTCATTCCTCATTTGGAGAACTTGTCATGCATAGGCCAAGAAACGGGCGCCGCTCAGGATTCACCCTGATCGAGCTCCTCGTCGTCATGGGCATCATCGCGCTGCTCCTGGCGATCCTCCTGCCCGCGCTCAACAGGGCGCGCGCCACCACGAAGCGCGTCAAGGACGCGACGCAGATCCAGCAGGTCCACAAGGGCTTCCTGACCCTCGCCCGCGAGTTCAACGGCGTCTTCCCGACCCCGGGCCTGATCGACCGCCTGCCTGTCAACGGGCAGAACCGTCCAGGCGCGGGCAACGAGGATGTCAGCCAGAACGACCACGCCAAGCTCTACGCAGCCTGCATCGCGCAGAACGCGTTCAGCACGGATGTGCTCGTCACGCCCGCAGAGGTGAGCACCAATGTGCTCGTCATGGCGAACTACAACCACGACGCGTACCAGCCGATCACGACCGACCAGTACTGGGATCCGCTCTTCCAGGCCGACCTTCGCCCTGGTCAGATCGCGCATGTCAGCTATGGCACGCTCGAGCTGAACGGCCAGCGCAAGTCGAAGCAGTGGCGCGACACCCTCGATTCCAAGTTCGTCGTCCTGGCGAACCGCGGCGTCCAGAACGGTGACTACACCGCCAATGTCTACAACGCCTCGAAGACCCTCCAGATCCACGGCGGCGCCAAGGAGTGGGATGGCAACATCTGCTTCAACGACGGCCACGTGATCTACGACAAGAAGTTCCAGCCCGATGGCATCGTGCAGTTCACCTCGAACAACACGACCATCGACGACAACATCTTCAAGGACGACGCCGAGGCCCTCACGGGCGACGCGTTCCTGACGATGGTCTACCAGATGAGCTCCTCTGGCGCGCCCTCGCGTGCCTGGGACTGATCCGAAGGACACGCCCGGCCGCCTTGCCTACGGGGCAGGAGCTCGGGCAAGGCGCGCAAGGCGCCTGATCACGGTGTGATCACATACGGACGGCCAGCCTCGCGCTGGCCGTCCGCTTTTTTGCCACGCTTCGCCCGTTGGAGACACCGCGTACGATCAGCGCCATGCTTGCGCGTCTCGTGCACATCCTTCTCGCGGCGCTGCTCTCACTCCCTGCCGACGCGCAGTCGCCCACGCCCGACGCGCAGTCGCTCACGCCCGACGCGCAGTCGCCCACGCCCGAGGCGCCCCGCGCGATCCCGACCGAGCGCCAGGCCTCGCGCGTCGCCGTGCTTCCGCTGACAGGCCCGATCGACACGGTCACGCTCTGGTCGATCGAGCGAAGGCTCAAGGCTGTTCGCGAGCTCGGATTCGACGCCCTCGTCATCGAACTTGACACGCCGGGCGGCGAGGTCGAGGCCACGCTCGACATCTGCGCACGCCTGCGCAACGACGCACCAGCGAACAGCGTCGCATGGGTGCGTCGCAAGGCCTACAGCGGCGGCACCTTCATAGCGCTCGCCTGCCGCGAGCTGATCGTGGCGCCGGGCGCCGCCTTCGGCGACGCGGCGCCGATCACCATGATGCCTGGAATCGGGCTGACGCCGCTGCCCGTCGCAGAGCGCGCGAAGCTCGAGTCGCCGCTTCTCGACGAACTCGACGCATCTGCGGCGCGCCGCGGCGACGACCCGAGGCTCCTGCAGGCGTTCGTCAGCGTGGAACGCGAACTGTGGGTCCTCGAGCGCGCGTCAGACGGCGCGCGCCGCTTCGCCGACCGCGCGGAACTCGCGCTGCTCGGCCTCGATGCGGCGGCGGCCGTCGCCACGATCAAGCCTCCTGCGGACCTCGATTCGCTCGCCCCGTCGCGCCCGATCGCGGGCGCGCAGCTCCCGCTGACCGAAGCGGACCGCGGTGCGTGGCGGGTCGCGGAGGCCGTCGACACGGACACGCGCCTTCTCGTCGTCCAGCCCGACGAGGCAATGCGGTGGGGCCTCGCGAGCGCCGTCGTGCGCGACGACGCGGCGCTCACCGCGTTCTTCGGAGCGCGCGAGATCGTGCGGCTTCCCGAGAGCTGGACCGAGTCGCTCGTGCGGTTCCTGATCTCGTGGCCGATCCGCGTCGTGCTCATCGGCATCCTCGTGGTGGCAATGGTCATCGAGGGCCTCAGTCCGGGCGTCGGCGTCGCGGGCGCCGTCGCGCTTGCCGCGCTGCTTCTCCTCGTCGGGGCACCGGCGCTGCTGGGGCTGGCGGAATGGTGGGAGATCCTCCTCGTCCTCGCAGGCATCGGACTCGTCGCGGTCGAGGTGTTCGTGCTCCCAGGGCTCGGAATAGCAGGCATCGCTGGCGCCATCTGCATCCTCGTGGGCCTTGTCGCGAGCTTCACGGGAACCGATCCGACGAGCGCCTCCGAGCGCGGCGCGCTGCTGACGGCCTCCGTCAGCACGATCGCAGGGCTTGTCCTCGGCGCGATCATGACCTGGTTCACCTCGCGCTGGTTCCGCGAGACCTCCGTCTTCCGCAGGGCCGTGCTCGCCACCTCCGCGACGGGCAACATCGAGCCGCCGCTCAAGGAGGTCGCACGGCTCCCCTCCGCGGGCGCGGTCGGCCGCGCAGACACGGACCTGCGGCCCTCTGGCCGCGCGGAGTTCAGCGACGAGCTCTTCGACGCGCAGTCGACCGGTGAGTACATTCCCCGTGGTTCCGCTGTGCGTGTCGTGTCGCGGCTCGGAAGCTCGCTCATCGTCGAGCGCGCCGATCAGGATGACAGGCCTGCGGGCACCGAGGGTTCACGCGCATGAGCGACGAGAGTTCATCGGGTTCGCTGATCGCCGCGGTCCTCCTCGGCGTCGCGACCTTCGGCATCTTCATCGTCGAGCTGCTGATCCCGACGGGCGGCCTCCTCGCGATCCTCTGCGTTGCCACTGCGATCACCTCGATCGTCCTCGGCTTCATGTACGACCCGACCGCGGGAATGGTTCTGCTCGCGCTCTACGCGGTCGCCGCGCCGTTCATGCTGATGATCGGGCTGCGCGTCGCCGCGAAGTCGCCGCTGGGCCGACGACTCGTCCTCTCCGCCGAGATTCCCGCGCGCACTGGAGCAGAACCCGCGACTCTCCACTCGCTGCCAGCGGTCGGCGACTCGGGTGAATCCATCACGCCGCTTCGGCCCGCTGGCTTCGCGCGCATCAACGGCCGCCGCATGGATGCGACCGCGGAAGGCGATCTGATCGACGCGGGCACGCCGATCGAGGTCGTCTCCGTCCGCGACGGGCAGGTGCGCGTGCGCCCTCGCCGCGACAGCCGCCCTGCTACAGTTTGACCCCGCTGCGGCCCCGCGCCGCGCGCCTCGACAGATTCACAAGGGAAAGCCATGCTCCACCTCCTCGCTCAAGCCACCCCGACAACCGCCGGCGACATCGTGCTGTGGGTCCTCCTCGGCATCGCGGGCCTCATCGGTCTCTTCGTCTTCTTCGTGATGCTCGGCGTCCTCAAGCTCTATGTGCAGGCGCTCTTCAGCGACGCGAAGGTCGCCATGCTCGACCTCGTCATGATGCGCCTGCGCAAGGTTCCGCCCGAGGTCATCGTCCTCAACCGGATCACCGCAAAGAAGGCTGGCATCGACATCCCGACCGATCTCATGGAGGCGCACTACCTCGCGCGCGGCAATGTGAGCCGCGTCGTCGCGGCCATGATCGCCGCCGACAAGGCAGGGATCGAGCTTCCGTGGAACGCGGCGACAGGCATCGACCTCGCAGGACGCGACATCCTCGACGCCGTGCAGACCTCCGTGAACCCGAAGGTGATCGATTGCCCGAGCGTGCAGTCGGGCAAGACCACGATCGACGCGGTCGCAAAGGACGGCATCCAGCTGCGTGCGAAGGCGCGCGTGACCGTCCGCACTGCGATCGGCCGACTCGTCGGCGGCGCCACAGAGGAGACGATCATCGCACGCGTCGGCGAAGGCATCATCTCGACCATCGGTTCAGCGCTCGACCACAAGAGCGTGCTCGAGAACCCCGACAAGATCTCGAAGACCGTGCTCGCGAAGGGCCTCGACTCGGGAACGGCGTTCGAGATCCTCTCGATCGACATCGCAGACATCGATGTCGGCGAGAACATCGGCGCCCAGCTTCAGGCGGCGCAGGCCGAGGCCGACACCAAGCGCTTCCAGGCGCAGGCCGAGCAGCGCCGCGCGCTCGCGGTCGCGCTCGAGGCGGAGTACCAGGCGGAGGCGCAGAAGAACCGCGCGCTCGTCGTGCTCGCCGAGGCGGATGTCCCGAAGGCCGTCGCGGACAGCCTGCGCACGGGCAAGCTCGGGCTCATGGACTACTACCGCATGCAGAACATGGTCGCGGACACGCAGATGCGCGCTGCGATCGGTGGCCAGCCCGAGCACAGCTGAGCATCGGCCGCTGCACCGATGCGCACGCTGCATGTCGTCATGCCCGTCTACAACGAGCCTGCGACGCTGGCGGCTGCTGTCGGTCGGGTGCTGTCGGCGCCCATGCCCACGGGCTGGCAGGTGCGCGCCACGCTCGTAGACGACGGTTCCGACGCGGCCACGAAGACCGCGATCGCAGAACTCGCAGCGCGGCCAGAGGTGGCCACGCTCGCCCACCCGCAGAACCGCGGCAAGGGCGCAGCGATCCGCACCGGCTTCGCGCATGTCCTCGCGAGCGCGGCCGAGGATGACGCGATCCTGATCCAGGACGCGGACCTCGAGTACGACCCCGCCGATTTCCCCGCCCTGCTCGCGCCTCTGGTCGCGGGGCATGCCGATCTCGTCCTCGGCAACCGCTGGGCCACGCCGCCGAAGGGCCTCAAGCGCCTCGCGCATCGGCTCCTGAACGGCTTCCTGACGCTCGCGAGCAACCTCACCACGGGCCTCGCCGTCCACGACATGGAGTGCTGCTACAAGCTCTTCACTGTGCCCGCCATGCGGCGCGTGATCGCGGACCTCGACGAGGAGCGCTTCGGCATCGAGCCGCAGATCGTCGCAGCGGCCGCGCGACGCCGCCTTCGCGTCCGCGAGACGCCCGTCTCGTACTCGCCGCGCAGCTTCGAGGAAGGCAAGAAGATCCGCATGAAGGACGGCGTGCGCGTCTTCGTCGTGCTGTGGCGAGAGCGCCGCAAGACGAAGCGCATCACGCGCGCGGTACACTCGCGCGGGTGACGATCGCGGACCAGCCCGACATCCCGAAGCGGCCATCGCGGCTCAAGATCGGCCTTCAGGTCGCCGGGTTCGTCGTGGGCTGCGCACTCGTCGCGTGGTGTGCGCAGCGGGCGTTCTCGGAGGGAAGCGCCGGGCTCGAGAAGCTGCGAACCGCCGACCCGATGCTCATCGCGGTGCTCCTCCTCTCGACCCTCGGCTCGATCGTGTGCTCTGGCTACACCTTCTGGACGGTCGCGCTTCCGATACGACGCTTCCGCGTGCTCGACATGCAGGCGGTCAACCTGATGGCGTCGCTCTTCAACTATGCGCCCGTGCGGCTCGGGCTCTTCCTGCGGTGCGCGTTCCACTGGCGCCGCGACGGAATGAGCGCTCCCGAACTCGGCGCATGGATCGCGGGCGTCGCGGTCGTCACGCTCGGCACGCTCATGGCGGGGCTTGCGGCGGGGCTCGCGCAGATCGCGGCGGGGCGCGAGGTGCCGCGCCTCGACTGGCTCTGGCTCCTTGCCTTCGCAGGGACCATCGCCATCGGTTGCGCCCTCACCGTCGCAATCGGGCGCAT
>JBIKTI010000167.1:0-5955 GCA_044348205.1 Phycisphaerales bacterium
CGACGAGTATCTCGTCAAGGTGCCCGCGGGCGAGACGGAGAACCAGGTGATCGCGCGCCTCATGGCGACGGGCAACTTCGAGTATGTCGAGCCAGACTGGACCGTCTTCCCCGTCGCGTGCCCGAACGACGCGCAGTTCAGCCAGCAGTGGCACCACGCCGCCAACCGCCTCGGTTCGTGCGCGGCGTGGGACCTCGAGACGGGCTCGCCCAACATCGTGATCGCGATCTGCGACACGGGCATCCTCGCCACCCATCAGGATCTCCTCCTCCACAAGCGCGAGGGCTTCAATGTGCCCGCGCAGAAGTGGGAGAGCCAGGGCGGAGCGATCAACGACATCAACGGCCACGGCACGAACTGCTCGGGCAGCGCCGCCGCGAACGGCGACAACGCCGTCGGCGTCGCGGGCATGGGCTGGAACCTCGGCCACCGCACGATGCGCGTCACGGACAGCACCGACGGCAGCGCCTCGATCTCGAACCTGACCCTCGCAGCGCGCACCGCGGCCGACGTGGGCGACAAGGTCGCGAGCGTCAGCTACAGCGGCGTGAACAGCTCGACCGTGTTCACGACGGGCGACTATGTCCGCTCGAAGGGCGCGCTCCTCGTCTGGGCCGCAGGCAACAGCAATGTGAACCTCAGCGGCAACCGCGAGGACAGCGTCATCGTCGTCGGCGCAACCGACCAGAACGACCTGCGGGCCTCGTTCTCGAACTACGGCACGCTCGTCGACCTCTTCGCGCCTGGCGTCAGCATCCGCACGACCTCGCGCACCTCGACGACCTCGTACACGAGCGTCAGCGGCACGAGCTTCGCCTGCCCGATCACCGCAGGACTCTGCGGGCTCATCTGGTCGCGCAATCCCTCGCTCACACCTGCGGAGGTCGAGGCGATCCTGCGCGCGACCTGCGTCGACCTTGGAACGGCCGGCGTCGACGGCACCTTCGGCTACGGACGCATCAACGCCGCGGCCGCGATCGCCAACACGCCGCCCAGCACGCCCGACACGACGCCCCCTGCGGCGCCGGCGGGCCTCGTCGCCACGGCAGGCAATGCCCGAGTCGACCTCGCCTGGAACACTTCGCCCGAGACGGATCTCGCGGGCTACGCCGTGTTCCGCTCGACAGATGGAACCAACTTCCTCGAGATCACGACCGCGCTCCTCACAAGCGCCGCGTTCGCCGACACGGGCGTGACGAACGGGACGACCTACTCCTATGTCGTGGTGGCGGAGGACACCGCCGGAAACGCATCGGCAGCCTCGGCAATCGTCTCGGCCACTCCCGTCGCTCCCCCGCCGCCTCCGCCGCCCGTGACGCTCTTCGCGGATGGCTTCGAGTCGGGCAACCTCACGGCGGGCGGCTGGGTCATCCAGAACACGAACTCGTTCGCGTCGACTGCGGCGACCTTCAATGGCGCGTGGGGTGCCCGCGTGCGCCGCAACTCGTGGATGCAGCGCTCGATCAGCACGGTGGGATACGGCAGCATCGAGCTGAACCTTGCGCGCCGCACGGCGGGACTCGAGAGCAGCGAGTGGCTGTTCGTCGAGTGGTGGAACGGCTCGGCGTGGACGATTGCGGCGCAGGTGCGCAACAACGCCTTCTCGCAGGGCTGGATCTCGCTCCCCGCGGGCGCCTCGAACCGTGCGGACTTCCGGTTCCGGTTCCGCACGAACGCCAACCGCAACGACGAGTGGGCGGATGTCGACCTCGTCGAAGTGCGCGGAGTGCCGCTGAACTGAGCGCGGCCCCGCGGAACAGGCCTGCACACACACCGTTTCCTCGCGCCCGCCCTGCTTGCAGGGCGGGCGCTTTGCTTGCCACCCCCCCCCGTCCTGCAGGCCCGTTATCGGGTGGCGAACCGCCCTAGAGCGGGCTCGCGGCCCCCTCGGCGCCCTCTCGGCGGCGGATGCGACGGAGATCTTCCGCTTTGCCGTTCGATTTTCATTGACTCCGTGCAAATCGGTGGCAGACATAGGAGTCCCGCCATCCCTCGGCGGGCTCTGTTTGTCTGTTTCTCCCTTCCCTCCCCCCCTCCCTGAGGCCAACATGATGAATCTGTGCGTCCGCACTGCGGCTGTCGCTGCCGCTGCGTCCCTGTCCCTTGCCGCGCAAGGCGCGATCAGCGTTTCGTGGGCCGAGATCGGCTCCGACAACGCGTCGTTCAACCCGCCCGCGGTTGTCTACTCGAGCATTCCCGGCCCGTACTCTGGGTTCCCCGCAGGCACTGCCCTCGGCACGGCGAACTACACCTCGGTGATGACCGGCGCCTCCGAGACCCTCACGCAGCTCCGCTTCGTCGGTGGCGTGACGCTCGCCGCGACCTCGCTCCGCTTCACCTTCCTCGATTCGGCCGCGGTCGAGCTCAGCTCGTTCGATGTCACGCTGCCGCAGGCTGGCAACTTCATCTGGACGATCACGCTCGAGGAGTCTGACGCCATCTCCGTCGCCCAGATCGGCTCCATGTCGATCTCTGGCGTCGACGGTGCGACGGGTCGTTGGTTCCTGACCTCGACTCCTGCGTCGGTCGGTTCGCAGACCATCGTCACGGGCAACCTCATCCACGCCTTCGAGCTCACGACCGTGCCGACTCCCGGCGCGCTCGCCCTCCTCGGCGTCGCTGGCCTCGCGGCCCGTCGTCGCCGCTGAGGCGGGACGGCTGCCCCGCGCAGCGCAACTCCACCAAACACAGAGCGCGGCTCCCTTCCAAGGGAGCCGCGTTCGCGTTGGGTTGGATCGCGCCGATCGATCGTGGCGAGTGGCCGTCTGGCGGGGAACACTTCGGCCGCGATCACGCCCGGAACGACAGATCGGCGCCACGCAGCGAGTTCGCTCGGTCGAGCCGCGCATCGGGATAGGCGCGCTCCGCGACCTCGATCGGCTGCGGCAGCACTCGCCTCGCCACGAAGGTGATCTCGACCATCGAGGGGAACCCGTCCGCCGTCAGCGGCGCGGAGTTGTTGCCGTGGAGGTGCACGGGGACGAACAGCTCGGAGAGCTCGCGCATGGTGGCGTTGAAGCGCGCGGGGTCTGCATGGATTCCGTGAAACTCGACGAGGAGGAGGTCGACCGCCTCGCCCCAGCGCGCGATGCCTGCGAGCGTCTCGTACTCGGCGCCCTCGATGTCCATCTTGAGCACGATGCGCGACGCACCGCGCGCACGGAGCTCGGCCATCGCCCGAGCGATGCCGACCTGCCCCGCGCGATCCTCGGGCCCGATGAAGGCGCGCACATGACGCACGGGGTCTCGGAAAAAGCGGCCGTACCTCCATGGCGCCGCGAGGCGCGCGCGCCCGTCCGCCACCCGCTTCGCCTTGCCCGAGAGGAGCCCGCCGAGCACGCGCACGATGCCCCACGGCGCGCGACGAAAGAGCCACGGAAGCGTGGTCGTCGGGTCGTAGAGATCGGCGCGCCGCGCAGCCATGCGCGCAAGGGCCTGCTCCTCGAACGACCAGTCCGCGTGGACCCCAAGGCCGAGGATCCCGTCGCAGTTCGCGAGGATCTCCGCGGGCACGACATAGCCGCCGTCGAACTCGCTCCCGACGCGCACAAGATCCCCGCGGGAAACCGCATGGGTGAGGCTGCGATCGATGGGCGTCGGCTGCACGGGGGCGATCCTACTGCGGATCGCGCCCATGCGAGGGGGCGACACCGCGCGAGCACACGCCGTTCGCGGCCCCGACGCATCGGCGCACGGCACCGTGCTTTGCGTTCCAATGCCGTTTCCATCGCACCGCGGAACCACTTGGAGCATCCATGAGCGCAACCGCCCTCCTCGCCCTCATCCCCGCGCTGTCCGCACAGACGGCTTCGACGCCCCATCCGCCCGTGTTCGCCGACCGCTCCGCCGCGCTTGGGATCGAACCCGCGGGCCAGCACGCCGCATGGTGCGATGCGAACTCGGACGGCTGGCCCGACCTCCGCACGAACGGCGCGCTCTGGCTCAACCGAGCGGGCAAGTCCTTCACACGGGTCGACGCGCCTGGCGAGGGCCTCGTCGCGGACATCGACAACGACGGTGTCGGAGACCTGGTGTCGTTCGCGCCGATCGCCGTGGCCCGCGGCGTGCGCGACGGCGACTCGCTGCGGTTCGAGCCGCTGGCGCTTCCCGAGCTGCCGAAGACGGTGTCGCGCGGCGTCGCGGTCGGCGACTTCGACGGCGACGGCTTCGTCGACGCCTACTTCGGCGGCTACGAGGACTGGCCGACGCAGACGACCTACCCATCGATCCTGCTGCTCAACGAGGGCGGCAAGGGCTTCCGCGTCGCGTCCACCACCTCCGATCACCGCACCCGCGGCGTCACGGCCTGCGACTTCGACGAGGACGGCGACCTCGACCTCTACAGATCGAACTATCGCCTGCAGCCGAATGCGCTTTTCGTCAACGACGGCAAGGCGGTCTTCGCGGACGAGGCGGGGACGCGCGGCGCGCTCGCGACGAGCGAGGGCTTCGCGGGCGGCCACTCGATCGGCGCATGCTTCGGCGACTTCGACAACGACGGTCACTTCGATCTCTTCGCAGGCAACTTCGCGCATGTCGACTCGCGCGGCGACCAGCCGAAGAGCCGCTTCCTGCGCAACGGCGGCGCTGCGTCGGACTGGCGCTTCGAGGACCTCGGTGAGTGCGGCGTGTGGTACCAGGAGAGCTACGCGTCGCCCGCGGCAGGCGACTTCGACAACGACGGCGACCTCGACCTCTTTCTCACCACGGTCTACGGGACGGCGAGCTTCAAGAAGCCGAACTTCCCGGTGCTCTTTCGGAACGACCACTCGAAGGGCGGCGCGGAGGAAGGTGCGAAGTGGGTCTTTGCAGACGCGACCGCTGGCTCTGGCCTCGAGTCGCTGCCGCCGACCTACCAGGCTGCGTGGGCCGATGTGAACCGCGACGGTCGGCTCGACCTGCTCGCGGCGGGCAAGCTCTTCATGAACGAAGGCGCGGGCGGGCACTGGCTCGGCCTGCGACTTCGCGGCGACGGATTCCGTGTGAACCGCGACGCGATCGGCGCGCAGGTGCGCATCATGCTCGCGGACGGCCGCACGCTCACGCGTCAGGTCGAGGCGGGAACCGGCGAAGGCAATGCGAACAGCCCGATCCTGCACTTTGGCCTCGGCGACTTCGCCGGAACCGTGAAGGTCGAGATCCGCTGGCCCGACGGCGAGAAGACAGCCGCCACCATCGACGGCGTGGACCGCACGCTTGAGTTCGCGCGCGAACTCCCAGCGCCTTGATCACGCAGTCGATCAGGCCATCGCGACCGCGCGGCCCGCATTCGCGACGATCGCGTTCAGCGTCGCGCTCGGGCGCATCGCGGTCGCGGCCTTCTTCTCGCACGGGTGGTAGTAGCCGCCGATGTCGACGGGCTTGCCCTGCGCGCCGTTCAGTTCGCCCACGATCCTGGCCTCGTTCGCGGTCATCTCGGCCGCGATCGGCGCGAAGGATGCGGCGAGCGCCTTGTCCTTCGCCTGCTTGGCAAGCGCCTCGGCCCAGTACATCGCGAGGTAGAAGTGGCTGCCGCGGTTGTCGAGGTCGCCGACCTTGCGCGCGGGGCCCTTGTTGTTGACGAGATAGCGCCCGATCGCGTCGTCGATCGTGTCGGCGAGGACCTGCGCCTTCGCGTGCTTCATCGTCGCAGCGAGGTGCTCGAAGCTGGCGCCGAGCGCCTGGAACTCGCCGAGCGAATCCCAGCGGAGCGAGTTCTCGGCGACGAACTGCTGCACATGCTTCGGGGCGGATCCGCCCGCGCCCGTCTCGAAGAGGCCGCCGCCGTTCATGAGCGGCACGATCGAGAGCATCTTCGCGCTCGTCCCGAGCTCGAGGATCGGGAAGAGATCGGTGAGGTAGTCGCGCAGCACATTGCCCGTCACCGAGATCGTGTCGAGCCCCTGCTTCAACCGCTCGCACGAGTAGGTGCACGCCACGGCGGGTGCCTTGACCGTGATCTCGAGGCCGTTCGTG
>JBIKTI010000168.1:0-5953 GCA_044348205.1 Phycisphaerales bacterium
AGACCTTCTGCACCGACCACTGGCGCTGCCGGTTCGTCGCGCCCACGATCGACATCCACGACGCGCGCGCGACCTACACGCCGATCGAGCCGACGCGCATCGTCGAGGCGCTCCGCCGCGCGGGCGAAGCGGGCATCGAGGTCGTCAAGACGGAGAACCTCTACCTCTTCGACGGGGTGCGCGGCTTCTCGCTCGGGCAAGGCGAGTAGCGCGCGGCGTTTCCCATTACGATCGCGCCATGCCGACCGCGCAGTCGATCGAGACGAAGCCCACGCCCCGCACGCCCGCCTACTGGGAGACCGCGTCGCCCGCCGAGCGCACGCCGACGCGCGTCTTCGCGCGCGCGAAGGATGTCTCCGCCACCGTCGCCCGCGAGATCGCAGACCTCATTCGCGCGAAGGCCGCGAAGGGCGAGCGCTGCGTGCTCGGCCTCGCGACGGGGTCGACCCCGACGGGCGTCTACGACGAGCTCGCGCGGCTTCACCGCGAGGAGGGGCTGTCGTTCAAGAATGTCGTCACCTTCAACCTCGACGAGTACTGGCCCATGCAGCCGCACGAGCTGCAGAGCTACCGCCGCTTCATGCGCGAGCATCTGTTCGATCGGATCGACATCGACCCCGCGAACACGCACATCCCCGACGGCACCTCGAGCGAGGACGAGGTGCGCGCGATGTGCGACGCCTACGAGCGCATGATCCGTGCTGCGGGCGGCATCGACCTCCAGCTCCTCGGCATCGGCCGCACGGGTCACATCGGCTTCAACGAGCCGGGCTCGTCGCGCTCGAGCCGCACGCGACTGATCACGCTCGACCGCGTCACGCGCAAGGACGCAGCGAGCGACTTCTTCGGCGAGGAGAATGTGCCCACGCGCGCCGTCACGATGGGCGTCGGCACCATCCTCGAGGCGAAGCGCGTGGTGATGATGGCCTTCGGCGAAGGCAAGGCGCCCGTCGTCGCGCGCGCGATCGAGGGCGGCGTGACCAACTCGATCGCGGCGAGCTTCCTGCAGGAGCACGCGAACGCGCAGGTCTACCTTGACCTCGCCGCCGCCGCCGAGCTCGAGCGCTGCAAGGCGCCGTGGGCGAGCGCGAACCACGACCTCGATTGGGACGACGCGCTCACGCGCAAGGCCGTCATTTGGCTCGCGCGCACGACGAAGAAGGCGATCCTCAAGCTGACGGCCGAGGACTACAACGAGCATCACCTGCAGGACCTCCTCGCGGGCCGCGGCAAGGCCTATGACCTCAACATCTCGGTGTTCCGCGACCTGCAGCGCTCGATCACGGGCTGGCCCGGCGGCAAGCCCGAGTCGCGCAAGCAGGCGGGCGACATAGACCGACCTGGCGACGAGATCTTCCCGAAGCGCGTGCTCGTCTTCAGCCCGCACCCAGACGACGATGTCATCTCGATGGGCGGCACGCTCATCCGCCTCGTTGACCAAGGCCACGAGGTGCATGTCGCCTACCAGACCTCGGGCAACATCGCGGTCTTCGACGCCGAGGCGCTGCGATTCCTCGACTTCGCGTCGGACTTCAACGGCTTCTTCGGCTTCGAAGGCGCGAAGACCGAGCGCATGGAGCATGACATCGCGCGCAAGCTGAAGTCGAAGCGGCCCGGCGAGGTCGACCCGCCCGAGGTGCAGCGGCTGAAGGCGCTCATCCGCCGCGGCGAGGCGAAGGCCGCGGGCATCTACTGCGGCGTGCCTGAAGAGCGCCTGCATTTCCTCGACATGCCGTTCTACGAGACGGGCCGCGTGCGCAAGAAGCCGCTCGGCACGGAGGACATCGAGATTGTCAAGAACCTTCTGCGCAGCGTGAAACCACACTTGGTCTACGCGGCGGGCGACCTCAGCGACCCGCACGGCACGCACCGCGTGTGCCTTGCGGCGATCTTCCGCGCGCTGCGCGAGTGCGCGGCGGACGCCGCCGACCAGCCGTGGATGAAGCACTCCACCACCTGGCTCTATCGCGGCGCCTGGCAGGAGTGGGATGTCGAGCAGACCGAGATGGCGGTGCCGCTCTCCCCCGACGAAGTCGCCCGCAAGCGTGCCGCGATCTTCAAGCACCAGTCGCAGAAGGACCGCGCGCTCTTCCCAGGCGCAGACGAACGCGAGTTCTGGCAGCGCGCCGAGCAGCGCAACGCGCAGACCGCGAAGCTCTACGACCAGCTCGGCCTCCAGGAATACGAGGCCATCGAGGCGTTCGTGCGCTGGGATGGCAGGCCGCTCGATTGAACGCGGGGCGTCCGCGCTATCCTGACGCCATGTCGTTCAGCGCAGCCGACCTCTCCACGCTCGAATCGATCCTTCGCGACCTGAACGCCGACAGCGGCACCGTGCACGCGACGGGCGCGGACGGCGCGCTGCACCTGCGCGCCGCGATCGGCATTCCCGAGCCCGTCCTCGCGATCGTGAAGGTCGTGCCTGTCGGGAAGGGGATGGCCGGCCTCGCCGCCGAGCGGAAGTGCGCGGTCAACAGCTGCAACATCCAGCAGGACACGAGCGGCGATGTGCGCCCGGGCGCGCGCGCCACGGGGCTTGCGGGAAGCGTCGCGGTGCCTGTCCTTGCGGACGACGGCCGCGTGCTCGGCGTCGTCGGCGTCGCCACGCGCGCGGAGCGCACCTTCACCACCGACGACGAGCAGACGATCGCAGCGCGGGCCAGCGTCTTCTTCACCTGAACTGAGGTCGCCGTGGTGCCATCGTTCTTCCTCGACGGTTGGTTCAACCCGTTCACCATGGCGGAGATCGGCGGCATCGTGGCCATCGCTGCGCTCATCGCAGCGGCTGTTTCGCTGCTTGCGCGCAGGCGCGTGGCGGAGCGCTGCCGCCGCTGCCACTTCGATCTTCGCGGCGCGCGGCATGGCGCCTGCCCCGAGTGCGGGCTCTCGCTTGCGTCGGCGCGCAGCCGCTCCGCATGGGCGTGGGCGCCGCGTCGCACGCTCGTCGCCGTGAATGGGACGATCGCCCTCGGCGCGTGGCTGTTCGTGCTTTACCCCGACCCGATCGTGCACGCGCTGAAGGACGGCGCGGCGCGCGGCCTCACAGACCGCGAGATGGTCGAGCGCACGCTCGGCATCGACGGAAACGAGGTGCTCGGCTATCACGACGCGCGCACGCGCGCGATCGCGCAGGGGTTGCGCAAGCCCGATGGAACGCTCGCCGACTTCGCGGCGCTCTCCGCGGCGATCGACCGTGCCTCGCTCGCCGCGACGGCCGACGCTCTTGCGGGTCAACTTCTCGCGGCGGACAGGGCGGGCGTCTTCGCGCTGCAGACGAGCCATCTGCTGGTGTCGGACCGAGACGCGCTGGCGCGTCAGATCGCGGTCGAGGTGCTCGAGCCAAGCGACCTCTCGACGGGCGTTGCCGAGACGCGGCGCAAGCAGGCGATGCGCTCGTGCGTCCAGTCGGACGCGGAGGTGCGGCTGGCGCTCGTGTCGAACGAGTCGTTCCTCGTGCGCGCGAAGTCGATCTTCCGCGCGCGCCGCACGGCGGCGTCGAGAGGGGTCGACCCGTCGAACCTCTATCTCGTGGCGGGAAATCCCGAGCTTGCCGCGAGCGGCATGGACACGCTGCTTGCTGCGCGCGTGCGCACCGTGACGCTGCGCGGCGAGGACGGATCGACCCGCGAGGTCGCGTTCCGCGTCGAGCCCGAGCAGGCCTCGCATCGGCAGTTCGTCGAGATCACGCCGCCCGCGGGCGCGCCTGCGGGCACGCTGGTCTTCACGGTCGAGGTGGAGGCGTACTCGCCTGGCGCCCTTCGCACGGGCGAGACGGAGAGACCGCTCGCGAAGGTCGTGACGGAGCTCGAGACGCCGTACTCTGCGAAGTGACGAAGCCTGCCTGCCTCACTCCGCGAGCCACACGAGTTCGGGCGGCGTCGACGCGGCTGTCCGGCGGCGATGGCGGACGACCGAGGCCCGATCGCGGCCTGGTCACCTGTCGGAATCCAGTCGATCGGATGCCGTGAGAGCGCGCGGCGTTGAGTATCGTGTGCGGGCGGAGCCTGCGCCATGCAATTCGAGCCCCAAGACCTCGCGACGCTTCGATCGATCGTCGCCGAGCTCGAGTCCGCGAGCGTCACCGCGCACGCGATCGGCCCCGACGACGCCCACCAGCCACGCGCGGCGATCGGAACTTCCGAGCGCGCGCGCGCGATCGTGAAGGTCGCGCACTTCGCGACGGGCATGGGCGGCCTCGCGGCCAAGCGGACCTTCACGATCACAGACGAGCAGACAGTCGCCGCGCGCAGCCGCGCGTTCCTTGCCTGAATGGAGACTCGCGATGGTGCCGGCGTTCTTTCTCGACGGCTGGTTCAACCCGTTCGCTCTTGCGGAGGGCGGCTCGATCGTCGCGATCGCGGCGCTCGTGGTCGCGGCAGCCGCGCTCTTCGGGGTTCGGCGCACCTCGGGACATTGCCGGCGATGCCGATTCGATCTTCGCGGAGCGCAGCATGCGTCTTGTCCCGAGTGCGGCGAGGCGCTCGATTCCGAGAAGAGCCGCACCGTCATCGTGTGGGCTCCGCGGTCGAGGATGCTCGCGGCGAATCTCACCCTTGCCGGTGTCGCGGGGCTGCTCGTGTTCTTTCCGGGACCGATCGTCCGCACGCTCAAGGGCGGCGCGGCGAGCGCCCTCAGCGACCGCGCGCTGCTGGAACGCACGCTCGGTGCGGATGGAAACGAGGCCCTTCCGTACCACGATGCACGAACCAGCGAGATCGCGAAAGGCACGCGCAAGCCGGACGGAAGCATCGCGAGCTTCACCGAACTCTGCGACGCGATCGATCGCGCGACGATCGAGGCATCGAGCGACCGCCTGGCTTCGCGGCTTCTGCCAGCGGACCGCGCGGGCTTCTTCGCGTTGAAGTCCAGCCACCACCTCGTCGCCGACCGAGATGCACTGGCTCGGCAGATCGCGACGGCGCTGTTCGCGCCGACCCGCCTGTCGTCACCCGCGGCGGAAGGCCGCCGCATGCAGGCGATGGGCGCATGCATGCAGACGGATGCGTCGGTGCGCCTCGCGCTCTTGGCCGATCGGGATTTCGTGTCGCGATCGAAGGAGCTGCATCGCATAGAGGATTCGCGAGAGTTTGCGATTTATGAGGCGAATCCGCTTGTGTTGGCGGGCGTCAATCACCAGTTGCGGATCTACGCGCGCGTCCGGTCGGTGGGGCTTCGCACGACCGACGGAACATCGCAGCCGATCCCGTTTCACGAGGCCTCTGATTCGTACGATTGGGTTCACGTGATCGAGATCGAGCCCCCAGACGGCGCGCCCGCGGGCACGCTCGTATTCACTGTGGAGCTCGAGGCGTACGCCGGGTTTGCGCGCACCGTGGCCGATTCCGGACAGCTGATCTCGAAGTGCGCGAGGGTGTTCGAGATCGCGTACGACCCCGCTAAGCCGGCGGATCCCAGCGGAGGCTAATCCGCCACCCACACGAGTTCAGGCGGCGTCGACGCATCGGCGTACCGAAGTTCGAACGGCTCGGCGATGTAGCGGAACGAGACCGGGATCCGCGCGCGCGCGTGGCCTTCGTTCGGCGTATAGCGCAGCGTGCGGGGATAGAGCTCGACAACTTCCTTCCCCACCTCGAAGGCCAGGCCCGAACCGGTTGCATCGAGCGTCACGACCCGCGCCGTGATCGGCGCGAGTAGCGAGCCCTCCGACCGCAGCTCGAAGTCGCCCGAGAGGATGAAGGGCTGCGCCTCGTCGCCCGACCCCGACCCCGACCCCGCCTCCGCAGGCGCGGGTGCGGTGCTCCAGAACGAGAAGTTGATCTGGTCTTGCTCAGGCATTCGGCTGCGCCTTTGCATCAGGTTCATCGTGTGCGACTTGGCGATCGACTGCTGGAGCATCGCCTGCGCCTGCTCGCGCGGGAGCGGCGTCGCGACAGCAGGCGTGTCGGGCAGCACTTCGCTGGTCACCTCGGGCTTGGCGCTCGCGTTCGCGAAC
>JBIKTI010000169.1:0-5937 GCA_044348205.1 Phycisphaerales bacterium
TCGTCGCGGCCGACTGGATGGTGATGCCGCGCTCCTGCTCCTCCTGGAGGAAGTCCATGGTCGCCATGCCCTCGTGCACCTCGCCGATCTTGTAGTTGCGGCCGGTATAGAAGAGGATGCGCTCGGACACGGTGGTCTTGCCTGCGTCGATGTGCGCGCAGATGCCGATGTTGCGGACTCTCTTGAGATCGGTGGGCATGGCTTGCTTCCTGCTGGTGTCCAGCGCGTGCTGGACGGGTTGTGGGACGGACTGTCTGTCGTTTGCTCGGGGGAACCGTCCGTCGCGCGATCTGCGCTTCGGGCGGACATGGTTTGGAATGGAACGGTGCTGCTCGGGGGACGCGCTGTGCGCGTTTAGACGCGCTCCCTCAACCAGTCACGCGCCGAAGGACCAAAGGCGCAGAGCGCCCACCGCGCGGCTGCGCGGGGTCCAACGGGAGCGGTACAGGAGGGGTCTTCGCTGCGCATCTGGGTCCCAAGGGGAAAACTGCCGAGTCGGGCAGTGTAGAAGGGCACCCGCCTCGATGCAAGCCTCTTGCCGGGCGGGCCTTCCCTTCGCCGGAATCGAGTGCGTGGCTCAGACCGCGCGCACGAAGCCGCGCTCGGGAATCGCCTCGCGCAGCAGGATCGGCTTCACTTCCCGCAGGAACCGGCGGCCATCCTCCACATAACCCGCCGTCGGGACGAGCTCGGGCAGGCGTTCCGCGAAGAACGCGTTCAGGCGGCGCATGGACAGCTCGCGGGTGTACTTGGCCGCCATCGAGGCGAGTGCGACGGGGAGATGGCGATCCTCCGCCTCGACCTCGAAACTGACGATCAGGGCGCCTTCGGAGCGCGTGGCGCAGCCTCCGATCGCGTAGGTGGAGCGCTCGTCGGTCTCCTCGACGACGCGCACGGGGCGGCCGTCCGCCAAGTGCTCCGCGAGGCCGTCGCGGTAGGCGCCGCGACCGCCCTGACGGTCCACGGCGACGAACGCATCGTCGTCGCCGCGCGCGAGGTCGATCGCGCGGAGCGACTGGTAGACGAGCGACAGGTTGATCGACGCCTTGTTGCCGAGCGCGTCGTAGAGCGCGTTGAACGCGGGCGGGTCGAGCGCGGCCACGCCGAGCGCGGCGAGGGACGCGCCTGCGCGATCGAGCGCCGTCGACACGAGGTTGCGCGCGATCGCAGCCTCCGCCGCTGAGATCGCGACGGGAAGCGGCAGCGCGCCCGTGTGCCAGGGCGTCGCGCGCGTGCCTGCCGCGGTCACGCCAAGGCGCGTGAAGAGCGATGCGTCGTCGGCGGGGACCTCGCCGCCGAGAAACGCAAGCACGCCGCGCTCGAGATGGACGAGCGGCTGCTTGCCCGCGGACTTCAGCTTCTTGCTGTCCGCGATGGCGATGCGTCTTCGCGCGTCCTTGGGCTTGCGGCACACGCCCGACGCCAGCACCTTCCAGAGGTCGGGCGGTGCAAGGTGCGCATGCGAACCCGACGAGGGCGCCGCGGCGCAGAGTCGGAACGCGCTCGTTCCAACGCAGAGCGGCCCAAGCAATGGGCCGTAGCCCGCTTCGTCGATCCCAGCGTAGATCACGGGCGGAATGTAGCGCGAATCCACCCGCCGCCGAGGATGCGCTGCCCGTCGTCGTAGCAGACGATCGCCTGCCCCGGGGCGACGCCAGGCTCCGGCCGCTCGAAGTCGACGCGGAGCAGCCCGTCTGCGAGCGTCGCCTTCGCCGGGATCGGCGCACCATGCGCGCGCACCTGCGCCGAACACGCCAGGGCCTCCGTGGGCGGCGGGCCGTACCAGGTGACCTCCGCGGCCTCCACGCCGCCGACCTCGAGCGACTCGCGCGGCCCCACCACGATCGCGTTGCGCGCGGGGTCCTTGCGGATCACATAGAGCGGGATCGTCGCGGGAACGCGCAGGCCCTTGCGCTGTCCGACCGTGAAGCGCTGGTGCCCTTCGTGGGTGCCGAGCACGCGCCCCGACTCGTCCTCGATGGCGCCTGCGTCGAACCGCGCAGGCTGGCGCCGCTCGAGGAACGACGAGTAGTCGTCGGGCACGAAGCAGATCTCCTGCGAGTCGGGCTTGTCCGAGACGGGCAGCCCGAACTCCTGCGCGAGCGCGCGCACGCGTGGCTTCTCGAGGCCGCCGATGGGAAGCATCATGCGCGCGATCGCCTCGCGCCCGATCCCGAAGAGGACATACGACTGGTCCTTCGCGTGGTCGACGCCGCGCGCGATGCGCGGACCATCGGCCGTCGCGACAACCTGCGCGTAATGGCCCGTCGCGACCGCATCGCAGCCAAGCTGCTCCGAGTATGCGCGCAGCTTGCCGTACTTGAGCCAGTCGTTGCAGCGCACGCACGGATTCGGCGTGCGGCCCTCGTGGTACTCGCGCTCGAAATACTCGATGATCCGCCCGAAGTCGTTGCGGAAGTTGACGACATAGAAGGGGACACCGAGCTTCGCGGCCACGAGCCGCGCGTCGGCGGCGTCGTTGATGGAGCAGCAGCCCTGGTGGCCGATCCTGGCCTGCTGCCGCATGGCGGCGCTGCCGTCGACGGGCGTCTCCAGTTCATCGCCAGGGCTTCCGAGGCGCATGAAGCAGCCGACGACCTCGTGGCCGTCGCGCTGGAGGAGGGCGGCCGCGACCGAGCTGTCGACGCCGCCGGACATGGCGAGGAGCACCTTCACGGGGCGGAGTCTACGGCGGAAAAACAAACAACCCCGGCATTCCGGGGCGTTCGCGGAGAGAGAAATCTGTCTGCCGCGCCGGTGTGTTCCGGCACCTGCGCGGCGTGTCCTGTTCGACCATGGAAGCGCAATCGGCTGCTGGCGCCTGTCACGCCGGGCAAAGAAAAACACAAAAAATGGTGCCGCCAGCAGCGGCCTCTGGCCCTTGCGGGCGCGGAAGGAACCCGCCCCGCGCGGCAGGAACCCGCCCCGCGCAGCAGGAACCCGCCCCGTGCGGCAGGGCGCATGGTGGATGCCCAAGGGGATGCCCAAGGGGTGTTCAAAGACGGGTTAAGCGACCGTCACGCCGCTGCAGAGGTACACATCCTGGATGGCGTGGAGGAGCTTCACGCCCTCGTCCATCGGCTTCTGGAATGCCTTGCGGCCCGAGATCAGGCCCATTCCGCCCGCGCGCTTGTTGATGACCGCGGTCTTCACGGCCTCCGCGAGGTCGTTCGAGCCGCTGGCGCCGCCCGAGTTGATGAGCCCCGCGCGGCCCGCGTAGCAGTTGAGCACCTGGTAGCGGCAGAGGTCGATCGGGTGGTCGGTCGCGAGGTCCGCGTACATGCGCTTGTCGAGCTTGCCGTAGCTTGAGTCGCCTGAGTTGAGCGCGCTGTAGCCACCGTTCAGTTCGGGCAGCTTCTGCTTGATGATGTCTGCCTTGATGGTGACGCCGAGGTGGTTCGCCTGGCCCGTGAGGTCGGCGGAGACGTGGTAGTCCTTGCCGCCCGTCTTGAACGCGTTGTTGCGGATGTAGCACCAGAGCACGGTCGCCATGCCGAGCGAGTGCGCTTCCTCGAAGGCTTCGGCGACCTCGACGATCTGGCGCGTCGACTGGTCGCTGCCGAAGTAGATCGTGGCGCCGACCGCGCACGCGCCGAGGTTCCACGCCTCGCGCACGGAGCCGAACATGACCTGGTCGAACCTGTTCGGGTAGGTCATCAGCTCGTTGTGGTTGATCTTGACCATGAAGGGAATGCGGTGCGCGTACTTGCGCGACACGCTCGCGAGCACGCCGTAGGTCGTCGCGACGGCGTTGCAGCCGCCGTCGATCGCGAGCTTCACGATGTTCTCGCCGTCGAAGTAGATCGGGTTCTTCGCGAAGCTTGCGCCCGCGGAGTGCTCGATGCCCTGGTCGACGGGAAGGATCGAGAGGTAGCCCGTGTTCGCGAGGCGGCCATGGCCGAACATCGTCTGCAGGCTGCGCAGCACCTGTGGGCTGCGGTCTGTCTGGCCGAAGACGCAGTCGACGAACGATGGCGAAGGCAGGTGCAGCATGTCCTTCGACACCTTGGCCCTGTGCGCGAGGAGCGGGTCTGCGTCGGAGCCGAGGAGCGACTGGATGGTGGCGAGCGTTGACATGGGATACCCGAGCGAAAAAGAAGGCAGGCGCCCGAGCGATCGGGCGCCTGCGGAATGTAGCAAAGGGATCGGGTCGGCCGCTGCGGGGGAATCACGCCCCCGCGAGCTTGCGGGTGGGCTTGGCCGCGACCGCGGCCTCCTGTTCGCGCCGGATCTCCTCGGCCGCCGCGAAGTCCTCGCCGAAGCGCACGAGGCGCAGCGAGTTCGCGATGACGAAGATGTAGGCCGCGGCCTGGTAGAACGGCGTGACCCAGATGTAGAGCCGGCCCGTCGCCGCGAGCGCGAGGCCGACGATCGCGAGCAGGATCGCCACTGTGATGTTGAGCGCGATCACCGACTTCGCCTTGCGCGCGATCTCGAGGAGGAACGGGATGTTGCGGAGGTCGTCGTTCATGAGCGCGACGCCCGCGCTGTTGGTCGCGATGTCGGAGCCCGAAAGGCCCATTGCCACGCCGACATCGGCGGTCGCGAGGATGGGGCCGTCGTTGATGCCGTCGCCAACGACGAGCGTGCGATGACCCTTGCGAATGAGGTACTTGAGCTCCTCGTGCTTCTCCTCGGGGAGGCACTCGGCCTCGATCGAGTCGACGCCGACGGACTGGCCGACGCGCGTGGCGACGGCGAGGCGGTCGCCAGTGAAGATCGCGATGCGGCGCACTCCGAGCTCGCGCAGCTTCGAGACGACCTCGCCCGCGTTGCGGCGGAGCTTGTCCTCGAGCCCGACCGCGCCGAGGTAGCGCCCGTTCGCCATCACATGCACGCCCGACATGCCCTCGATCTTGGCCTCTACTGCCTTGACCTCGGACGCGAGCGCGGGGTTCAGCTCGACGATCCACGCCCCGCGGCCCGCGAAGATCTCGCCGTCCGCGGTGGTGGCTGCGACGCCGCGGCCGTGGACCTCGCGATACGCGGTCAGGGTCTGCGCCTTGATCCTCGCGCGCTCGGCCGTCTCGAGGATCGACTTCGCAAGCGGGTGGTTCGACGACTGCTCCGCATCCGCGGCGGCCTGCAGCAGCGCCGCGCCCTCGACGCCGTCCGCTGGCGCGAGGCGGCTGACTGCGAACTTGCCCGTCGTGAGCGTTCCTGTCTTGTCCATCACGACTGTGTCGATGTCGGCGGCGGACTCGAGCGTGCGGGTCTGCTTGATCATCACGCCGAGGCGCGCGGCGGCTGCGAACGCTGCCACCATCGCGGTCGGGTAGGCGATGAGCAGGGCCCCGGGGCAGGTGACGACGAGCACGGTGATCGCGCGCTCGGCGGCCACGGCCTTCGCGTCGGGCGAGCCCGACTTCGCGGTGAAGAACCACACGATCAGCGCCACCATCAGGACGACGGGGACGTAGTAGGCGGAGATCCGCTCGATGAGCTCCTGCTTCTTGCCCTTCGCGCTCTCGGCTTCGCGGATCAGCTTCTCGACCTTGCCGATGGTGGTCTCGCCCTTGACGGCGGTGACCTCGATGTCGATCTGTCCCGTGAGGTTCGTGGTGCCTGCGTACACGGCCGTGCCCGGCTGCACCTCGATCGGGACGGCTTCGCCCGTGAGCGACGCCTGGTTGATGCTCGAGGTGCCCGCGCGCACGGTGCCGTCGGCGGGGAGGTTCTCGCCGGGGCGGACGCGCACGATCGACCCTTGCGCAAGCTGCGAGAGCGAGACCTCGCGCTCCGCGCCCGTCTCGTCGACGAGACGCGCGATGTCGGGAGTCAGTTCGATCAGCTCGCGGATCGCGCGCTGCGCGCCCCACGCCGTGCGCGAGAGGACGAGTTCGCTGAACCAGAGGAAGAACGCCAGGAACCCCGCAGCGAGGTAGAGCTCGTTGGCGATCGCCGCGAAGACGGCGAGGCAGGCGAGGCTGTCGCTCG
>JBIKTI010000170.1:0-5925 GCA_044348205.1 Phycisphaerales bacterium
AAGGAACCCTCCATGTCGAATCCACACGACGCGCTCGCAGGCCTCGGCCTCGCACTCCCGCCCGCACCGAAGCCAGTGGCCGCCTATGTGCCCGCGGTCCGCACGGGCAACATGGTCTTCGTCTCCGGGCAGCTGCCGTTCTCCGACGGCGCGCTCCTCGCGACGGGCCCCGTTCCGTCGAAGGTGTCGATCGAGGATGCGCAGAAGGCCGCACGGCAGTGCGCGCTGAACGCGCTGTCTGTGCTCGCCGACCAGCTCGGCGGCGACCTCTCGAGGGTGGTGCGCATCGTGCGGCTCGGCGTCTTCGTCCAGTCGGACGACCGCTTCGACGGCCAGCCGAAGGTCGCCAACGGCGCCAGCGAGTTCATGCAGCAGGTCTTCGGCGAGGCGGGGCGGCACGCGCGCGCCGCGGTCGGCACCAATGCGCTTCCGCTCGATGCGTGCGTCGAGGTCGAGGTGCTGGCGGAAGTCCGCTGAGCCACCCGCCGACGCGAGGCGTCAGCGCGCGACGAGCAGGATGCCGAGCGCGATGTTCGCGAGCACGCTGAGCGTGGCGACCGCGATGAGCACGATCACGAGCGGGCTCGCGAGCGCGCCCGTCGGGTCGCGGCGCACGGGCTGCACGGTCTCGGTGGAGGTCGAGTGGACCGAGGTCGCGATCGTCGAGAGGTCGACCGCGGGCTTCGCGAACTCGGGCTCCTGGCCCGCGAGCGCGAGATCGAGGTCGCGCAGCAGCTGGCGCGCGTTCTGATAGCGCTGGCGCGCGTCCTTCTTCAGCATCGTCTCGATGATGAGCGCCGTGTTCGCGGAGATGTGCGGATTGAGGTGGTCGGGCGGGACGATCGGCGACTTCAGGTGCTTGTGCATCACCTGAGACGGCGTCGAGCCCTCGAACGGCACCTTGCCCGTGACCATGTGGTAGAGCGTCGCGCCGAGTCCGTAGATGTCGGCGGGCGGTCCGATGTCGACGGAGCCGCGGATCTGCTCGGGCGAGATGTAGTACGGCGTGCCGTAGGCGCGGCCCGACTCCGCTTCGGCGGCCTCCTTGTCGCTGATCGCGCGAGCGAGGCCGAGATCAGCGAGCTTGGCCACGCCCGAGGTGGTCATCATGATGTTCTTCGGCTTGATGTCGCGGTGGACGAAGCCCATCTCGTGCGCGTGCTGGAGCGCCGCGGCGACCTGGCGGATGATGTCGAGCGCCTCGCGCTCGGGCACGCGCTTGCGGGCGACGATGCGGTCGTACACCGTGTCGCCGTCCACGTACTCCATGACGAAGTAGTGGTGCTCGCCCGCCTGGCCGACGTCGTAGGCCGCGACGATGTTGTTGTGGTTGAGGCGGGCCGCTGCGCGCCCTTCCTTGTAGAAGCGCTCGATGAAGCTCGGATTCGTGGAGAACTTCTTCGGAAGGACCTTGATGGCGACGAGGCGGTCGAGCGACAGCTGCTTCGCGAGGAAGACGGTGGCCATCGCGCCTGCGCCGAGCTTGCGGATGATGCGGTAGCCGGGGATCTGCTGGCTCGTCTTGACGGCCTCGAGGTCGCCGCGGAGGCGATCGAGCTGCTTGCGCGTCAGGAACTCGCGCTCGACGAGGACCTCCGCGAGCGAGACGGGGAGCGATGCGGAGGCCGTCCGCATCTGCACGCTGCAGGCCTCGAGTTCGTCGGGCGTCATGAGCCCGCGCTCGACCACGATCTTGCCGAGCATCGTGTCGAGGCTCGAGCCACTGCGCGACGCCTCTGCGGTCCCCGTCGTTCCCGCACGCTCGGGCGCTGCAGAGGAGCCCGGATCTGATTCCTCCGCCAGCTTGATGGGCGCGCCGCCCGAGCTGGAGACTCCAGCCGACGAGCCGGTCTGGCTCTGCGCGCTCGAGAGCTTGTTCCTCGAGAGTGGATCGTTGGCGGGCGACTCGGACACGGGTTTCCTCAGCCTTTCGACCCCGACTGACGCTGCACGGACACCGTGCAGCGCGCGCTCGCAACCTGGCCGGGACACGCGCCCGACGCGGGCTCCGTGTCTTGGCAACCCAGCTTGGGTCACCCTGCGCGGGCCGCCGACCTTCCTGCGGGGACGGCCCGCTTGGGATATCGGGTCGAGAACCCTACAGATTCACCCAAGGGACGGCGGATGTCAACCTGCGACGCATTCGGTCGATACGCCGCTCCACCCGAGCGGATGCGACCAATATGGATGGACTTGGAAGGCCGTATCCTCCCGAGGTGATGTACGCACGGGCGACCGATCGAACAGACCCCGCGCGAGCGGGAGGAACCTTTGTGCTCGCCAGCGGTTCGCCGCGCAGGGCGGAGATGCTCCGCGCGGCGGGGTTCGAGCCCGAGATCGAGCCCGCAGACATCGACGACAGCGCGCTGGTGCCTGGCTCGGTCGATGGCGCAGCGTTCGCAACATCGCTCGCCTACTTCAAGGCGCGGCGCGTGGCGGCGCGAAGGGCGGCGCGGGGTGCTGCGCCTGCGTGGATCCTCGCCGCGGACACCGTGACGGAGACACAGGGGCGGCTCGTCGGCAAGCCTGTCGATGCCGGTGACGCCCGCGCGATGATCAGCGCCTTCATGGGTCGGGGGCATCGTGTGTCGACGGGGTGGTGCCTGCTGTCGCCGGCGGGCGCTGCGCGGATGGGGCGCGATGTCGCGACGGTCACGCTCGGGGATGTCCCCGAGGCGTCGCTCGAGCGGTTCCTCGCGGAGCGTCGCTGGGAGGGGAAGGCGGGTGGCTACGACCTCGCGGAGGTGGCGTCGCTCGGTTGGCCCATCGCGTGCGAGGGCGACCCCGAGACGGTGCGCGGGCTTCCCGTCGCGCAGCTTGCGCCGCTTCTCCGCGATGCGATCGGCGTGCGGCCGCCGCGCGGCGCACGCGCTGGAGGCGAAGCGTGAACGACGGCCGCGAACTCGGACCGTGGTTCATGGTGCCGCCGTGGGCGAGCACTTCCGCGGCGGCGGTCGCGCTCGCGCTTCTCGCCTGGTATTTCGTCCGTCTTGGCCGCGCGGAGGTGCCGGCGGGGCGTCGGCGTCTGCGTCGCGCATCGCTGGTCCTTCTCGCCCTCGGACTCGCGCCGCTCGTGCGCGCGCTCAGCTTCGTCCATCCGCACGAGGACAGGGTCGGCTTCGCGGTGGCGTGGTCGAGCGTGCTCTTCGTGGTGATCGCCGCGCTCGTCCTTGCGATCGTCGATGTGGTGCTCGTCACGCGCGGCGGGCTGCGGGAGTACCGCGAGATTCGCCGCGACACATTTGGCGGCAAAGGCGGAGGCACGGGTGAACGCCCGCGTGGAGGCACGCGTGGCTGACGCGCGCGGGCCGCTTCCCGCGTGGCTTTCTCCGCTCTCGTGGCCGCTGGCGCGCGCGTACGGGCTCTGCGTCGCGTGGCGAAACGCGCGGCTTTCCCGCGGCGAAGGCGTGCGCGCGCTCGAGGTCGCGGGCACGCGCGTCCCGGTCGTCTCGATCGGGAACATGTCGGCGGGCGGCACGGGGAAGACGCCGTTCGTCGCGTGGTGCGCGCGCGAGGCGGGCTGCGCTGGGGTCAGGCCCGTCATCGCGCTGCGTGGCTATCGCAGCGCCGACCATGGGCACGGCGGAGCGACCTCGGACGAGGCGTTGGAGTACGCGCAGGGGGTGTCCGAGGCGGATGTCGTCGTCGGAGCGCGCCGTCACGCGCGGCTCGTCGAGTTCTTCACGAATGGCGCAGGCGTCGCGCGTCGCGCGGGCTCGGCCGTGTTCCTCGACGACGGCTTCCAGCATCGGCAGCTCGCGCGCGAGCTCGACATCGTCCTCGTCGACGCGACGCGACCTGCGCTCGACGGCGACCTCCTGCCCAACGGATGGCTGCGCGAGCCCGCCGCGAACATCGCGCGCGCAGGGCTCGTGGTGCTGACGAAGGCGGACGATCCCGCGCAGAGGGAGCGCGCCGCGCGGCTCGTCGAGCGATGGCGCGGGGCGCCGTGCGACGCCGCGTGCGTGCATGCATGGCGCGGGCTCGCCGTGCACGCGGGCGACGCGCCGCCGCAGGCGATGCAGGCCTCGTGGCTTGCGGGAAAGCGCGTCGTCAGCGCGTGCGCGCTTGGAAACCCCGCGCACTTCCACGCGATGGTCGAGCGGGCCGGCGCCTGCGTCGCGGCGAGACTCGAGAAGGGCGATCACCGCGCGTTCACGCGCGGAGAACTCGCGGACGCGGCCTCACGCGCGGACGCGGAGTGCGTGGTCACCTCGCGCAAGGACTTCGTCAAGCTGGGGCGCCCTTCGCGTGACGGCGTTCCGATCGCCGTGCCCGAGCTCGCGGTCGAGTTCATCGCGGGCGAGGACGCGGTGCGCGCGAGGATTCGCGCTGCGATCGCGGGTGTCTGAGCGAGGGGGCGCTCAGCGCCGCGCGCGCCCGTCCGTGCGCGTGCGCGAGGAGTAGTCGCCGTAGATGCGGCCGTTGAGCACGACCTGGCGGTCGTAGACGGTGGTGCGAACCGACTCGCCCTGGCGCTGGATGCTGAGCCTGCGCTCGCCGAGGGCCGCGTCGTTGCGGGCGTTGCCGACCGAGGGCATCGCGCCGCGGACAAGCGAGCTCTTCACGGGGGCGCGTGCGACGAGCATCGGCTCGGGGGCGCGTTGCGCGCAGCCCGTGCACGCGACCACTGCGCCGACGAGTGCGACGCGCGCGAACAGACGAATGGCAATCTTCAGGTTGTCCACAATTTCTTCTCCCGCCGTGACAGTGGCACCGTCTGGATGATCTGCAAGGCCTGGAGGGGCGATCGCGCGCGAATCGCGGCGGATCGGCGCTCGGCGCGCGAGTTTCTGGACCTCGCGCGGGCAAGAGGTGGCGCCTGTGTCGCAAATCCCGCTAGACGCTTGACTTCGGCCCCCGCGAGGTCGCATACTCGGCGGGTCTCGACCCGTACGCAACGAACCCGGTCACAGACCGCGAAGAGGATGATGATGGCGACGACGACGAAGAAGGATCTGATCGAGCGCGTGGCTGCGGAGACGCAGCTTCCCCGAGGTGATGTGCGCCGCGCCGTGCAGAGCTTCCTCGAGCATGTGATCGACGAGCTCTCGAAGGGCAACCGCCTCGAGTTCCGCGACTTCGGCGTCTTCGAGACGCGCGAACGCGCGGGCCGCGTGGCGCAGAATCCGAAGACCCTCGAGCGCGTCGCGGTTCCGCCGCGCAAGAGCGTGCGCTTCAAGGTCGGGCGCCTCATGCAGCAGTCGCTCGAGAACGGCCAGGCCGTGCGCACCCCCGAGGGCGCCGGCGCCCTCTCGGACGACTGAGCGGACGCGGGTCGGAGACGGGGTGGACAAGCGTTCGAATGACCGCGGGGGCGTCGCGGGTCGGCTACGCTCCGCGCCGTGAACGACGAGCAGCGAACAGACGGTTTTGCGCGGGAAGGCGGCTTCTCCGAGGGCAGGCTCTCCGGCGATGGGGGCGGCCGCGGCAAGCGTGGTCGTCGGCCGCGCGGCGATGTGGCCACGGAGGCGCAGCGGCGCGACATCGCGGCGCTGTTCGGGGCTGAGCCGCCCGTGGCGCTCGAGGCCGAGATGGGCCTCCTCGGCGCGGTGATCTGGGACCCGAAGGTGATCGGCGATGTGGTCACGGTCGTCCGCAGCGGCGACGACTTCTCCTCGCCGCGCCACGCGCGCATCTACGACGCGATCGTCGAGCTCTACGACCGCAACGCGACGGTCGACCTCGTGCTTCTCAACCAGCTGCTGGCGGATCGTGGCCTCGTCGACGCCGTCGGCGGGCTCGACTACATCATGCAGCTCGCGGAGGCGGTGCCGAGCGCCGCCAACGCCGTGCATTGGGCGCGCATCGTGCGCGAGAAGGCCGTGATCCGCGAGCTGATCGGCGCAGCGGGCGAGATTCTCGAGGAGGCGCATGCGTCGCGCATTCCCGCGCAGAGCGTGCTCGAGAGCGCGGAGCAGAAGA
>JBIKTI010000171.1:0-5920 GCA_044348205.1 Phycisphaerales bacterium
GCCGAGAGCGGATCGCCCACGATGAAGAGCAGGGCGTGCACCTCTGCCATGCTCCGCTGCACGCCCCATCTGGTGCCCATCTCGCCCCAGAACGCTATGAAGCGATCCTGAGCCGATGCGACTTCGGCGGCATCCGCAGCAGGACCCGTGGAATCGGGTGCGCCGAGATCAGAGCCCGCGGTCGACCGCGCGACACGAGTTTGCTTTGAGGGGGCCGGTCCCTGGGTGGCCATGCAGGAAGAGTACGGTCCCCTCGCCGGCATCGCAAGCAAAGTTTCAGAACTTTCTGAAACATCGCAGCCTCATGGGATCCAGCGTCTTGGGCTTCCGCGGTTGCACATGAAAGCGGCCTCGGACAATCGTCCGAGGCCGCTGAAGTGCAGGGAATCCAGACCGCTCGTCAGAGCGGGTTGAACGGGTTGTTGATGCGGACCTCGATCAGGTCGTGCAGCACCTCGTGCGATCGCGTCTGGCCGAGACCGCAGCTCCACACGCGCAGCTCGACCTCTTCGGTCGCGGGGTCGAGGTAATCCGACATCGCGCCATAGTCGGGCACATCGAAGTTGAACTGCCCGTAGCCCGTGGTCATGAGCTGCGCACCGATGAACTCGTAACGGTTCAACGCGAAGTTGCGGACGAAAGCGCCAAGCATCACGAAGTTGCGCGTGGAACGGGACACCGTGGTGATGCCGATGTCCGAAACCTGATTCTTCGGATCCGTAGTCGGTGCGGTGAGGCGCGCCTCGACATCGGTCGTGAAGCCCGAGCCAAGGTAGGTGAGGCCCTCAACGATGGTTCCAGCGTTCCGGCGCTCCGTGATGATGCGGAGCGCAGATCCATCGGCAGCGCGGATGACGAAGCTGACCCACGGCGCGCCGCGGGGCTGGATGCCCGTGTGAACCTCGATGTTGGCGCGGTTGCCGTCCCAGCCAGTGCCTGTGAAGACGCCGATCGCGATGTCGCGCATGTTCGGGAAGACGCCGATCGGCTTGAACACACCGTCGCAGTCGGGGTCGCCGTCGACGCAGCAATCTGCAACCGATGTTCCGCAGTCCTCGAGCGAGATAGCGAGCGGTGCCTGCTCCTCGCCATTCGAGGTGAAGATGCCGCGGAGCGTGAGGGGGGGCAGCGCCGTTCCGTACATCTGCTTCGCGTAGGCCTGCACATTGGCGACGGCGCCCGCGATGATGGGAGCAGCGGAGCTCGTACCCGAGAACTCGTCGGTGTACATGCGCAGACGGTTGATGTTCTCCGGGTCGGTCACGCCCTGGGGCAGCGCGTTGGCGCCGACGAAGAGATCGCCGTATCCGACGGTCGTGACAGCCTGGCCCCACGCGAAGACATGAACCGTCGCGAGCTCCTCCTCAGGGTCGGAGTAGTTCGAGAAGGGGAGTCGCATGAAGCGACCCAGCGACACCTGCACTCCAGGGCAGCCAGTCTCCTGCACGCGGCGGCCGGGCGAGCCGGCACCCACGATGAACACGCCCGAGTCCGCCTCGCCAGCCTGCGGCTGGATGGGGCAGTTCGAGTTGCCTGCGGAGACGACCGAGGTGATGCCGAGGTCCGTTCCAAGGGCGATCAGCGTGTAGTACTGCGGAATGGCGGGGAGTGGACGATCTGGCGGCGAACCCCACGAGTGGTTGATCACATCGCCCGGCTCGAAGATCTCGAGGGCGCTGACGATGGCGTTCTGCGCACGCGAACCCTCTTCGAAGGACACGATCGGGAAGAAGTAGCCCTGCGCCTCGCTTGCGATGCCTCGGACGCCGAACCCGTTGTCGCCTGCGACGACCTGCCCAAGGGTGGCCGTGCCGTGCTGCGGACCGTTGTTCGAGCCTTCCGTGAGGATGATCGACTGTCCCTCCTCGGGGATGACCTTCGGCTCTGGCAGAACGGTCAGCGCATCACCGAGGACGAACTCCTCGTGGTTCACGAACGCTGAAAACTCGATGATGGCGACGCGAACGCCGGCACCACGGATCACGGGCGTTGCACCGTTCAGGAAAGTCGACGCGATCTGTGCATGGATCGCCTCGAACCCCGGCAGATCGAGGCCACGGCCCGACCATGCGGGGTTGCCTGGGAAGTCGCCTGCGGGATCGGCAATAGCGCCCTGCAGGTAGAGCTGGTTCCCGCCGACGCCGTCGGGGGTCGTGAACGGCGTGTAGTCGGGCGTCGGACCTGGGTCTGGCGCCGAGAAGCACACATTCACGAGGCTCTCGCTGCGGGCGAGGTTCACGCAGTTCTGGTCCCACTCCGCGTTGCAGCAGAACGGGTCGATGTTGCAGACGGTGAAGCAGCATGCGGGGCGCGAGCAACCGCGGCCAGCGTGCGGCTCGAAGCAGCCCTCCTGAATGCCACCAACCACATCCTGGAAGATCGGGTTGACGGAATTGATGTCAAGCGGATCGGTGAAGCACGGGTCGTATCGCTCCGCAGGGGGGAGCGATGGATTGACATTGTCGTAGATCGTGCCGTTGCAAAGGAGATTCGCGTAGGCGGCGCAGATCACATCCCAGCCGTTCGGCGCTTCCTCGTCGTTGCACGCGGGAATGATCGTGGCGATCAGCTGGCAGCAGTTGATGTCCTGGCACCCGTAGAGCGTGTTCTCGGGGTCAGCGTCCTGGTCGCCCGGGTCGGGATTGCAGTTGAAGCCATCGGGGTCGCAGTCTGGAGACGGCGCGTTGCAGGGCCATGGAGCCTCTGGGCCGCACTGGTGCAGGATCGGAATGCGCTCGATGTTGGCGAACTCGATCTCGGGGAGCTGGTTGATCGCCCACGCGATCTCGGCCAGAACCTTGGGGTTCACATTCTCGATGACCATCATGCCCGCGAGGTCGGGCTGCACACGGCCCGAGTTCGCGAGGGCGCGCTGCTCGAGGGCCGCAAGCTGGTCGGGAGTGCGGTTGATCCACTGGCGCACGGTCAACTTGTTCTCAGCGAGGATCTGCTGGAACGCGGTGAGGTCGCCGCCACCGATGTTGGCGACGCCAGGGGCGCTCGTGCGGGGCGCGCGCGCTTGCACGCTGTCCTCGAACTTGAGGACGATGTTGCCCGTGTACCAAGCCTCGCCGCTCACAGGGTCGTAGGGAAGCTCGAACTCTTCGCGGGCGGGCTTGCGAACGCGAAGGCGCGGGAGCGTGGCAGTGGGGCCACCTTGCCCCGACCCGCCGACGACCGGCCCATCGCCACCGCTGCGAAGCGGCTGCATCGCGGAGGCGGTCCGCTCAAGACCAACGCCAAGGACGGAAAGAACCGTCGCGCTCAGGGCTGCTGCAAGAACAAATCGAGGCTGCATGCGTCGGGACTCCAAAGATCTATCACTCAATCTGCCACAGGTGTGGGCCGCTGTCAGGGCGCGGAGCCGCCGAGAGGGCCGAGGTTGCGGAATATACGCGAAGGTTGAGATCGGAACGCAGGAGCCAAAGTCTTTCGAGAAAATTCTTGGACCCTGCCCCGGGTCGGGTACCGCCGCCTCGGGACGCACGCGGGAATCAGACGGGCTGCTGCATCCGTGGGCGACCGATGTCGGGGCGGTAGAACGCGCCATCGAACCTGATCTTGCCGGCAGCGAGGGAGGCGAGCTCGGAGGCCCGTTCGAGGCTCGCGGCGAGCGCGGTCACCCCGATCACGCGGCCGCCTGCGGTCACGACCTTTCCGCCCTTGACGGCTGTTCCCGCGTGGAAGAGCACGATGTCCTCGCCTGGCGCGCGCTCGACAGCCTTCGCCTCGTCGAGGCCCTCGATCTCGAGCCCCTTCGGGTAGCTGCCTGGGTAGCCCTTCGAGCAGACGACGACGCAGCATGCGGCGCGTTGGTCGAAGGAGAGATCCACTTCGTCGAGCTGGCCCGTGGCGGTGGCCCAGCAGAGCTCGACGAGGTCGCCCTTGAGCCGCGCCAGGATCGGCTGGGTCTCGGGGTCGCCGAACCGCGTGTTGAACTCGAGCACCTTCGGCCCCGCGGGCGTGAGCATGAGGCCCGCGTAGAGCACGCCGCGGAAGGGGATCTCCATGCGCTTGAGGGCGTCGATCGTCGGGACGAGCACATCGCGCTCGACGATGCGGAGCAGTTCAGGCGTGGCGCGCGGCGTCGGGCTGAAGGCGCCCATGCCGCCCGTGTTCGGGCCCGTGTCGCCGACGCCCACGCGCTTGTGGTCCTGCGCGGGGTCGAGGATCCAGAAGCTGCGGCCGTCGCACAATGCAAGGACGCTGACCTCGGGGCCCTCGAGGCGGTCCTCGACGAGGATGCTCGCGCCCGCATCGCCGAAGACCTTCTTCACGAGACAGTCCTCGACGGCGGTCCGCGCCTCGGCCGCCGTCTTGCAAACCACGACGCCCTTGCCTGCGCAGAGTCCCGTCGCCTTGACGACGCAGCCATCGCGACGCGACTCGACGAACGCAAGCGCCTGCTCTGCGTCCGTGAAGACGCGAGAGTCCGCGGTCGGAACGCTCGCCGCGCGCATCACCTGCTTCGCGAACGCCTTGTCCCACTCGAGCTGGGCGGCCTCGCGCGAGGGTCCGAAGACGACGCGTCGCGGTGGGTCGGAGAGCTTGGTGGCGAAGTCGGCCGCAAGGGGCCCCTCAGGCCCGATCACGACAAGAGAGACATCCTCGCGCTCGCACCAGCGCGCGAGTCGGAACGGGTCGTTCGACGGCTCGGGGCAGACGCGGCCGATCTCCTTGAGCCCCGCGTTGGCATCGGCTTCCACCCAGAGCGTGCCGAGGCGTCGGCTTTGCCGAAGCTTCCAGGCGATCGCATGCTCGCGACCGCCGGTACCGAGGAGAAGGACATGCACACGATCGGGACAGCGCAACTTGGCCATGGGGGACGGACACTGTACCGACGAACCGTGCTAGATTGTCCCGCCCCGCCGCGGCCTCCGCCTCGGCGGGTCGACTGAGGAAGTACTCCATGCCACGCGACCTGCGACCAAACAGCCCGCTCTCACCGTTCGCCTGCCTTTGTGGATCCGTGCGCGGCCTTGGCGCAGCGGTCTCGATCGCGGTCGCCCTCGCCAGTTCGACGGGTGCGTCGGCGCAGTCGGGCGAGCTCCTTTCGAAGCTCAACGCGCCGTGGGTCAGGATCTCGGAGTCCGCGCGGAGCGCGAACCGCCTCTTCACGGCCTACCTCGACATGACGAAGTCGCCGCAGGAGATCGGCGAGGAGTTCAACCAGACGGCGATCTACCCAGGCATGGACGGATGGGAAGCCGTGGCGGCGTGGGCAGAGGCCAACGGCTCGATGGGCCAGACCCTGATCGGCCTCCAGGACTGCCAGGTGCTCGGCGTGCCCTACGGCACGGAGGGCGTGGACCCGCGGTTCGTCGAGCGCGGCCTCGTCGCGCTCATCGGCGTGGAGGGCGACCTGACGCGCGTCGATTTCCCCTACCTCAAGGCGCTCGAGACCATCAACGCGTATGTCGCCGCGGATCTCTACAGGCTCTGCGAGGCGGGCAAGTTCGAGGACGCCTTCAAGATCGGCGTCGCGCATCTGCGTGTCCTGCGTCAGGCCTGCGATGCGATGATGTTCGACGAGAAGTTCGCGGCCATGAACATGCTCGCGGACGCCATGTCTGTGCATCGGGACGCGATCTACACCTACCGCGACAAGCTCGGCCTCGAGCTTGTGCGCAAGCTGGCGATGAAGGAGTATCCGTTCCTCAAGGCGACGGACAACGAGCGCCTTCGCCGCATCGCGATGCCCGAGGGTGACTTGTTCGTCGCCCAGGAGCTCATCGAGTCCGTCTTCGGCGACCTCGGGCAGGTCAAGGAGGAGGAGTTCGCGAAGATCTTCTCCGGCATGCAGGCACGCGAGGCGCCGCTCACGGGTTTCGGCGCCGTCAAGCGATGGGAGCGTGTCGCGGGGGTGCACGGCAGCCTTGACGCGAGCAACCTGAAGCTGACCTCGATCTACGACGACTGG
>JBIKTI010000172.1:0-5860 GCA_044348205.1 Phycisphaerales bacterium
GGGTTTCCACGCGACGCCGCGTCTCGGGCCGTCGCGCCCTGGCGATGTGCGGCGCTCC
This sequence comes from Phycisphaerales bacterium, assembly GCA_044348205.1. GTDB lineage: Bacteria > Planctomycetota > Phycisphaerae > Phycisphaerales > SM1A02 > QWPT01. The sequence continues at coordinate 59 of JBIKTI010000172.1, forward strand.
TGTGCGGATCTCTCGCGCTCGCGCGCGCTCCTCGGCTATGCGCCGACCGCGTCGCTCGCCGATTCGCTGGCGGAACTCGTCGAGTGGATGCGCGTGCCGCAGGCGTGACGCGCGAAAACGCACAGCGCCACCCGTTTCGGGTGGCGCCATGCTTCGGTGTGTCTGGCACTCTCAAGGCGTCCTTCTCGGCCTCGCGTGTCTCATCCTTCTCGCACGATCTCACGCCACGCGACGCTGGCGCGAGGTGGTCGCGGTGAAGCGCTCGTTGCGCGAGCCACGCTGGTCGACGAGCTTCTCGAGCAGGTCGCGCGGGCTCGCTGCGTGCAGGTCTGCGCCGATCTCCTCGGCGAGGCCAGGCGCGCGGTTGAAGATGCCGCCGCCGACGACGATCTGCAGGTCTGGGTAGCCGCCGTTCTCGCGGATTCCGTCGATGAGCTCGCGGATGAATGGCGCGTCCTTCGCGCTCGATGCGAAGAGAAGCAGGATGTCGGGCTCGCGCTGCGTGAGTTCCTCGCGGATCTCGTCGTTGGCGACGCCGCCGCCCGCGAAGGTCACTTCGTAGCCGTCTGCCTCGAGCAGGTCTGCGACGAGCTGACCCGCGAGCTCCTCTGTCTCGCTCGGGCCGCAGAACATCGAGATGCGCTGGCGGCGCTCGGCCCCGATCGTGTAGCGCGCCTGCGCCTGGTCGACGAGCATGCGCAGGAGGCGCGTCGAGTACTGATGCGAGAGCTGGGTGATCTGGTCCTTGCGGTAGAGGCTGCTGATCGTCTCGAGGAGCGGCCAGAAGCAGTCCTTTGCGACGGTCTCGGGGGCGATGCCCGCCTCGTAGACTGTCTCGACGAGGTTGCGCGAGGCGCGGCGGTCGCCTGAGACGAGGTGCGAGAAGAGCTGCTCGATGACACGGTCGAAGTTCGGGGAAGTGCGCATGGTTCAGGGAGGGATTCGGGGCGGGTGCGCACGCCTCCGCGCGTCGCGCACCTGATTGAGCTGTCGCCGGGATCCTCCCTGCGTGTGCCTCGGCACGGTGCCGCGGCGCCCCTTCTTTCGACACAGTCCGCTGCGGGCCGCAACCGTGGAATGCCGATGCCTATAACGCTTGATAACGCCTCGGACGCGCGCTTCCGGCGCTGCGATCGCCGAATCCCCCGCCTTCCAGTCCCGTCCGATTGTGAGAGAGTCCCGACATGCCCAGCGCCGTCACCCCCAGCCGTCCGTTCGCCTGTTCGTGCATGCTTGCGTTCGCGCTCGCGGCGATTCTCTTCGCGGTGCCGTTCGCGGAGAGCGCGAGCGCCCAGTCGAAGGACGAGAAGGAGATCCTGAGGACGGCCGAGCGCGATGCGCAGATTCCCCGCATCGCCGACGGAGTGGACGGCGCGAAGGACGGCGAGCGGCTCATGCTCGAGATCGCGAACGGACGCCTTCGCCTCCGCAGCGACGAGAAGGCGGAGTCGACGCGGATTTCCGCCGTGTTCACGGTCGACGGCGTCGACGCCGCCGATGCGGAGCGGCGCACGAAGCTCGTGCGGCTCTACGCCGAGCGCGCGGACGAGGGCACGATCATCGTTGGCGCGTACTTCCCGGGCAAGGCGATGCCGCGCGACTCGGTCGAGCTCGATGTGACGGCGCCGCCTGCGAAGGAGGCCGTGCTCAAGAGCACCGACGGCGTGGTGGAGGCGCGCGGCACCACGGGCAAGCTGCGCATGATCACGCGCAACGGCGAGGTGATCGTGTCGAACCATGCGGGCTCCGTCGATGCGCGCGCCGTGAACGGTCGCATCCTCGTCGAGGGCGCGACCGACAGCGTGCAGGCGAAGTCGACCAATGGCCCCGTGCAGATCGTGCTCGCGGACGGGAACGACAATCCCTTCACGCTCGAGGCGCGCAACGGCGCCGTCATCGTCGAGGTCGCGAGCGACTTCGACGGCGTCGTGACCATGCTCACCGCGAATGGCCGGCTCGGCGTCGTCGACCCTGCGAAGCTCGTCCGAGTGTCCGAGATCTCCTCGACGCGCCTCGTGGCGGAGATCGGCGAGGCGCAGGGGCAGTCGACCATCGCGACCTCGAACGGCGCGATCACGCTGGTCCGCCGTGCGGGCCCCAAGGCCGATCCCGCGAAGCCTGCCTCCGACAAGCCCGATACGACACGCGAGTGAGGAGCGAGCGATGCGTGTGCTTCGCGCGCGCAGCACGCGGAGACCCCGATCGATCACACCCGCCGACTCTGGCTACGATGTGCCTGTGCCTCGTCCCGCTCGGGTCATCCTCGTCCTTCTGCTTCTCGTCCTGCAGGTCATCCTTGCGGGCGTGCGGGGTCAGGCGCTTGTGGTCGATGCATGCGCGGACGCGCGGAAGGACGCCGCGGCGCGCGGTGCGCTTGCGCTCCCCGATGAGTTCGAGGATTGGTCGCGCGGATCGCATCGCCACGACGATCTTCCGCTGCATGTGCATGTGCCCGAGGACGGCGCCGTGCGCGCGCGGCTGCAGGTCCAGCCCGGCGAGCCTGCACAGCCCGCTCCACCAGCGCCTTCCGCGCTGGTGTCGTGCCACAACGGTCTTTCGTTGAGGAGTGCCTGGGACACGCGGAACCCGAGTTCCGCGGTCAGGCTTGTGGATCGCGACGGCGGCTCGATCGAGTCGCTTCGGACGATCCGCATCGTGGTGTAGGTGGTCGGATCAGCCTCCTGATTCCGACCGATTCCTTCACCCGACCATGCGTCTGTGGCTGCATTCATGCGCCATCCGACGCCTCATAAACCCTTCAACGGAAGATTCCATGACCACGCTTCCCTCCGAAGTGGCGGGCAAGCAGGCCGCCGCCTGCTCATCGTTCCCGATTGCCACCATTGCCACCGAATCCAGCCGTCGCCGCGTCCAGCGCTGGCCGCTCGAACTTCTCGCCGATCGCGTCGCGGACACACGCGAACTCTTCACTGCCCGCGCGAGCTCGACGCGGTTTCCCGTGCGCGCCATCCGCTACTGGTGGGCGCACTGCGCGCTCCTCGACGAGGTGCACACGCAGGGCCGTCCGATCACCATCGCGGATGTCGGCTGCAGCACGGGCCATCTCCGGCGCTACACGGGCCACATCGAGGGCGCCGAGTGGATGGGGCTCGACTGGAAGATCGAGCCTGGCATCCTCCGCGACCGTGGCTACTCGTCCTGGCACGAGTGCGACTTCGACCGTCCGTTGCCGCTCGCCGATGCGTCGGTGGATGCGGTTGTCCATCTGCATGTGATCGAGCACCTCCCGCGCCCCGAGTTCTCGTTCAAGGAGCTCGCGCGGATCGTGAAGCCAGGCGGTGTGATCCTTGCGGGAAGCCCCGCGATGCCGCCTGTTCTCTCGAGGCTGCGCGAGCGGCAGCACAGGGCGAACCTCGCGCGCGGCAAGATCGCGATCGGCCGCCACATCAACTCACTGGATCGTCCGCGCTGGATCCGGCTTGCGCGCGAGAACGGTCTCGTGCCCGAGATGGTGCAGGGTGCGTTCTTCATGCGCTGGTCGGGCTGGGCGCTTGAGAACCACGCATGGTGGCTGCGGCTCAACCTCGCGTGGGGCTCGCTCTTCCCATCACTCGGCGGCGAGATCTACCTCGCGATGCGCAAACCTCGCTGACGGAGCGTCGCGCGAGATCCGCAAGTTCCGCCTTCCTGAGGCGGGCGCCGTGCCGACGGCGTCCGCCTTGGAGGCGTGCGGTCAGAAGGCGTGCGACTCGGCCTACCGCGGCTGCGGGTCGTCCGCCAGCGACTCCGCGGGCGTCGGCGCTGTGCGCGGCTTGACCGCCTGCGACACGACGACGCCGCAGAGCATGAGCGCCGCGCCCGCGTACTGCTGCAGCGTCGGCCGCTCGGCGAGAAACGCGATGCCGCAGAGCATGCCGAAGACGCTCTCAAGCGAGAGGATCAGCGCGGTGTGGGTGGGCGGCGCCTTTCTCTGCGCGATCACCTGCAGCGTGAACGCGACGGCCACGGGAAGCGCCGCGCCGTAGAGCACCGCCCACTTCGCGGCGTCGATCGCCTCGGCGGAGATCTCGCCGCGCGCGATCGCGACGGCGAGCGCTGCGCCGCCCGTCATGCCGAGCTGGAGGAGCGACATGCGGATCGGCTCCGCATCGCGCGAGTAGGCGCCGACGACCGCGACATGCAGCGCCCAAAGGAACGCGCAGAGGAGGATCCACGGGTCGCCCGCGTTGACAGTGAAGTCGTCCTTCACGCCGAGGAGGAAGAGCCCGCCTGCCGCGAGCGCCACGCCTGTCCACACGGGCCAGCCAAGGCGATGACGCGCCAGAAGACCGAGGAAAGGGACGAACACGACATAGAGGCTGGTGATGAACGCGCCGTTCGACGCGGTCGTGCTTCCCATGCCGTGCTGCTGCGCGCACGCGGCGACGAGCATCACGAGGCCTGCAAGGAGCCCCCCGCGCACGGTCGCGCGCCGCGAGGTTGCGCGGTCGACATGCGTGGGCCATGGCGCGAAGGCGAGAAGCGGGAGTAGCAGCGCCGTGCCGAGCGCGAAGCGGAGGCCCGTGAACGCAAACGCGGGGAGATGTTCGCTTCCGAGCCGCTGCGCGACGAAGCCTGTGCCCCAGATGACCGCGGCGGTGAGAAGAAGGAGATCCGCGCGGAGCGTGGTCAGTTTCATCGGTGGCCGTCTCAGCGCTTCCACGCCGATGCGGGCACGGGCATCTTCGCATCCATGCCGGGTCCGCGCCATGAGACGCGCAGGAGATCCTGGCCTGCGTCCTCGAACATGAGGATCTCGACGGGGTGCAGGCCCTTCTCGAGGGCGACCGCGCCCGACTTCTCCGTGGCGCTGTGCGGGCCGTCGTTGTCGACGACGACCGCGCCGTGCAGATTCATCATGCTGCCGTCGTCGGAGTCGACGAAGAAGCGGTAGAGGCCGGTCTCTGGAACCTCGACGAAACCAGTGAAGACGAGGCCGTACTCCTCCTCGCGCGGCTTGACGGCGACGCTCGGCTCGGCTGCGACGCCCTCGGCCGCAAGCGCGCCCGCTGTGATCGCCGCGCACGACTTGATGCCCTTGCCCACGGTGTACGCTCGATACGCGAGTCCGTCGTCGAGCTTGAACGGCTGCACGGCTGGCTTTGGCTCGAGCGCCTCGAAGGTGCGCGCCACGATGCGCGTCACGGGCTTGTCGCCGAGAAAGCCGCGCGCCTTCACGGTGCTGGTCGCGGTGAGCTTGACGGGCCCACTCGCAGCGGGGCTCGTGGCGACGGGATCCGAGCCATCGGTCGTGTGGCGGTAGACGACGCGGCCCGCTGGTTGCACGACGCCGACCGTCATCTCGCCGACGAACTTGTCGTCGGATGCTTCGATGACCGGGAGCCGAGCGACTTCGAGCGGCTCCGCGAGATCGACCACGACCACCGTGCAGACTGCGTCGATCGGCTCCGTCGGAAGCGACAGAACGAGCGCGTCGCCCTCGAGCGATGCGGGCCAGAGGTTGCGCGTGCGCTGGCCGAGGATCTGCACCGCGCGCGGCGCGCTCAGAAGGCCCGACAGCACGAGGCGCCCATCGCTCGGCCAGTCGAACACATGCAGATAGAGACGGTCGCCGCCGTCCTCGTTCTTCGCGCGCGTGACGCGGCCCCACGACGGCGGCTCGGGGAACGGGTTCGCCTGCGTGCCGTGGATCGCGCGGCTGTTCACCTTCATCCACTCGCCCACGGCCTCGAGCCGCTCGACGCTGGTGCCAGGGATCTCGCCCTCGCCCGTCGGGCCGACATTCAGGAGGAAGTTGCCGCCCTTCGACGCGATGTCCACGAGCTTGCGGATGAGGTCCGC
>JBIKTI010000173.1:0-5800 GCA_044348205.1 Phycisphaerales bacterium
GAGAGCGCGCCTTCGCGGCGCAGCCGCTCGACCGAGAAGCCCTCCGAACTCCAGAAGAGATCGGCGCGCGGCCGCGAACGCTCCGCGAGGATGCGACGCTCGAGGCCAGTGGTCTTGGTCGCCTCCGTGTCGAAGACAGCGTCGACCTCGATGCCCGTGGCGGCGGTGCATGCGGCGAGCGCGGCGCGCGCGACGACATCGTCGACAGAGACATAGGCGACGACGCGCGCAGACTTGGGCGAAGCAGGCGCTGCACCAGCCGACTCATCGCGCGGGCGACACCCAAGCAGCGTTCCTGCTGCGCCAGAGGCGAGCAGCGTCGGTGCCGTGCAGGCACCGAGACCCCGCGCGAGGAAGCCTCGCCGGGAGAGTCCATCCTTCGTTTCTGGCATCGTGCAAAGACCTCGTGCGGTGCTGTGTGCGTCGGCGAGACGGTGGCTGCGCGCTACTTCTGCGATGGCGCAGGCGCAGGCGCGGGCGCCGCGGCTCCACCGCTGGCCGCACCAGCGTCGCCAGTGCCCTTTGCGCCGCCTGCGCGGTTCTGGATCTCGCGCTTCAGGCCGCCGAAGTAGTGCTTGTGGGCGTCTTCAAGATGGGCGGGAACCTGATCCTCGCCCACGGCCATGCCTGCGCCGCCATCCAACGCCTCGCCGACAGACTCGCGTGGCATCACGCTCTCCGCGATCTCTGGGTTCGGGTTGTCGATCAACTGGCGCGCGATGATGTCGCCGCCCGCGTGCTGGGTCTTCGCCTTCTGCGCCTTGGTGGCTGTGGGCGTGCGCGCCTTGCCCGTGTTGCCGCCCTGCGCGCGGCCTGGGCCGCCGCGACGGTTGCCTTGACCACCTTGATTCGCCTGAGAGCCCTGCATGCCCTGCATGCCTTGCCCGCCTTGGCAGTTGCCCGACTTGCAGAGACCCTCACCAAGCGACTGCGACTCGCTCTCCGCCATCTGCGAGAGCGCTTCCGCTTCCTCGAGCATCTGCTGGGTCATCTCAAGTTCGGAGAGTGCGTTGGCGAGCTCTGAAAGCTCTTGGCTGCTCATCTGCCCCTGCTGGCCTTGCTGGCCTTGCTGACCCTGCTGACCCTGCTGACCTTGTTGGCCTTGTTGGCCTTGTTGGCCTTGCTGACCTTGCTGACCCTGCTGCTGCTGGCCCTGCTGGCCCTGCTGCTGCTGACCCTGCTGGCCCTGCTGCTGCTGACCCTGCTGGCCCTGCTGCTGCTGGCCCTGCTGACCCTGCTGCTGCTGGCCTTGCTGGCCTTGCTGGCCCTGCTGCTGCTGGCCCTGCTGACCCTGCTGCTGCTGGCCCTGCTGACCCTGCTGCTGCTGGTTCTGCTTCTGCTGGTTCTGCTGCTGCTGCGCCGCGTTGCGGCTCGCGTTCGCCATGCGCTTGAGCGCATCCTGGCTCGCCTTCGCGGCCTTTGCTGCGTCGCTCAGTTCCTTGCGCTGCTGCTCGGTGAGGTTCTGGTTCTGCTCGATCGCGCGCTGCAAAGCCTCGGGATTGTCGGCAAGCTGCGGGTCGAGCCCCGCCTTCGCGAGTTCGTCGCGCAGCGACTGCTGCCGCTCCGCGAGTGCCTCCATCGACTCCGCCATCTTCTCGAGCGCAGCCTGCGCGGCGGCCTTCTCGGCGTCGCTCATCTCGCCCGACTCGAGCTTCTTGGCAAGCTCGGCGAGCGACTCCTTCGCCCCCGCGAAGTCGCCCTTCGCGAGGCTCTCGGAGAACTTGCTCAGCTCGCCGTCCTGCTTCTCGAGGTTCGAGAGATCCTTGCGCAGCGCGTCTGCCGCGCGCGCCTGCTCGCTCTGACGCACCTCGTCGAGCCGCTTCTGCAGCTCCGACATGCGGCGGATGGCCTCGCGGCGCGCCTCGCCCTCGGGCGCCTCTCCCGCGACCTCTGTGTCTGCGTTGCGCGCAAGGCCCGCGAGCGACTCGCGGATGTCGTCTGGAAGCGCCTTCGAGCCCTCGATCTCCTGCTTCACGCGCTCGAGCGCGTCGACGGTGGCCTTCTTCTCCTCGAGCGAGGCGAGTTCCGCCGTCGTCGGCTCGGGAGTCGGCCACGAATAGGCGGGGATGTAGATCTGTGCGGCAACCAGCGCGGCCACGCCGAGGGTGCCATAGGTCGCGCGATGCGGAACGGGCACGGGAAACGCGGCGCGCACCTTCGATGCGGTGTCGGCGCGCGACGCGACCTCGACGGCGTCTGCGATGGCCGCGCGCGCGTACGAGTCTGTCGACTGCTCGAAGGCGAGCGCAGTCGTCATGCGCTCGTCGAGCTTGAGGCGCGCGTCGATCGCAAGCGCGAGCGCAGCGTCGGTCGACGCGGTCCGCGAGCGGTTGACGGCAAACGAGATGATCGCTGCGAGCACGCCGCCAGCGGCGGCGCCCGAGAAGAGCACGGCGGACGATGCGTCGAAGCCGGGCACGAGCTTCGACAGGACGACGAGAAGCCCGAGCAGCACGGCGGCAGCGACGACGCCCGTGGCGAGCGCATCGACCACAAGGCCCTGGCGCAGGCGGTTGCGGGCGATGGAGACCAGCGACTTGATGCGATCCATGATCAGCGCTCCGTCAGGTTCGCGGCTCGATCCGCGGGAAGACTCTCACCGTCCACGTCCACCCCGCCCACGCGAGGGTTCACGCATCCTAGCCGCGCCCGCCGCAGCGCCCCCCGCTTCGGCTCCAGTGATTTCGGCATTTCCGATGGTTTCCCGCAGACGAAACCAGCCCGCGCGCTGCGGCCCGGCCACCTGCGACTTGCGTTCCGCGCCGACTGATGAGAGCGTGCCCTGCGATGGATCCGGATGACCATGTGTGCCTCTGCTTCCGCGTCTCGCTGCGCAAGATCGCGGCGTTCGTCGCGCGGGAGGAGCCGCGCGTCCCCAGCCAGATCTCCGACTGCCTCGGGGCGGGGACAGGGTGTCAGTGGTGCGTGCCGTTCCTGAAGCGCCTCCACGCGCTGCACGCGGAGGGCAAGCCCATGGACCTGCCCGTCTCGCCTGAGGAATACGCACGACGCCGCGCACGATATCGCTCGGAGGGGACCCGAAAGGTCTCAGATGGTGAAGACGGCGACGAGCGAGGCTGCGTGAACGGCGCCTCGGACCCGACCGCAGGGTGACGCGACAGCTCGGTCACGCAGCGGGGCGGCTGCTTCGCTTCAGGTCGAGGCTGCGGATGGCGCGGCCGAGTTCGGGGCGCGCCTCGGTGAAGCGCAGGCCGACGATCATGGCGTCGGGCACCTTCGACGGCGCGATGTACATCACCTCGGCGAGCGACTCGAACGACGGGATCTCCGCGGGGAAAGTCGCCTGGACGAGCAGCGTCTCGCCCTGGAAGACATCGCGGAGCGGCGCGACGCGCAGGCGCATGCCGCTCTCCGAGAGGTCGAGGACCGTGCCTGCGCCGACCTTCGAGTTGCCCGTGAGTTCGCGCACGATCGCGCGGGGCGCAAGGTCGAAGGCGACGGGGACGCGATGGCTGTCGCGGCGCTGGACGAGCATGAGCGACTTCGGCATGGTGACGCGATAGCCCTTGCGGCGCGCGTTCTCTCCACGGCCGACCCAGCGGGATACGGCCTCGCAGGAGCCTCGGTAGAAGCCGCGTGGCGCTTCGATCGCGATGAAGAGGTCTGTGCCTGGGACGAGGTCGTAGCCCTCGGATCCCTCGGGGCTCGCGATGACGAGCTCGCCGTTGTCGATGGTGTCGACGATGCCATGGCCGAGCTCTGGGTTGGCCTCCGACTCGTCCGTTCCGAGGCCGACCGCCGCGGAGCGCCTGGCGGCGTCCTCGATGATCTGGCGCACGGAGACGCTGTCCGTGTCCTCAAGACCGAGGAGATTGGCGACGCTTTTGATCCAGACTCGCATGGGAAGGTGATCGACCGCTTGACGGGCCGACTTCAACGGACGGGGCGGGGAAAGCAACTCCGCGGCTCAGCGCACAGACCGCTGCGCGCGGCGCATCTCCAGCTGGTGGATCGCCCTGCTCAGGTCGGGATGGCCGTCGAGGAAGCGAAGGCCGAGAATCCAGCCCTCGCCGCGCACGGCGCGCACCCGATGCACGATCTGCGCGGCGCAATCGAACGAGGGGAAACACGCAGGGAACTCGGCGGCGAGCCGCACGACCGCCCCACCGTTCGGCGGGCCCGACTCGGGAAGGTCGGTCAGGCGGACGCGGGCGCCTGACGCCGAGATGTCGAGGATACGACCCGAGCCGATGACGATGGGCGCCTCCGAAGCCGCCTCGGCCCCGTCCTCGCGGGGTGGCTCCAGTCCGTCGAGCGCGGCGGCAGAGGCCAGCGGCGCTCCAAGCGGATCGACGGAAAGTCTCGCCCGCGGCGAAAGATCGAAGGCGACCGTGACGCGGTGGTGGATGCGGCGCTGCACCTGGACGAGCGCCTTCGGAATCGAGACGCGAACGCCCCTGCGGCGGATGCCATTCTGCTGCACATCCCATTCCCCGAGCACGGTGACCTCGCCCTGCTCGAATCCTTCAGGCGTGAGGATCGAGATGCAAGCGCGACTGCCGCGCACGAGCATCGCTGGAATCCGCTGGCCGATCACGACCCGAATGAGAAGGCTCTCCGCCTCGAGCTCCTCGACGAAGCAGTCCTGCGGGACCGCGCACTCGCCGGGATCGAATTGCCCGACGCCGACAGGCAGGCCTCGCTTCGCTGCGGCGAACAGCGTCTTCCGAACCGTACGCTCCCGCGCGGCGTGTCCTTCAAACATGTCGGAGATGTTTTTGACCCAGACCCACATAGATGTGCCTTCGCTGAGGAGGAGCTCTCTGTCGAACATCAAGTCGAGGACGGAGACGCGAGGACGGAGAGGCGAGGACGGAGAGGCGAGGATCCGCTTGCCGCTGCAGGGTGACGCGAGCTCAGTCGTGGTTTCCGCCGCGATGCGGACGGCGGCTGCGGCTCTCCTGCAGCGCGCGAAGTCTCTCTACCGTCTCGGCGACCGCGTCGACCGAATCGAGCGTCTTGAGCCCGACGACCTGACCTTGGCCTGACTTCGCACGACCCGCGCGCACGACCTCGCAGCTGGTCGTGAAGCTCGGGAACGGCTCGGGGAACTCGGCGTGGACCACGATCGTCTGCCTGCGCAGAAGCGGCATCCCGCTCGGGATGTAGACCCGAAGGCCCTTCTCCGAGAGGTCCAGGATCTGGCCCTCGGCGAGGAAATCGCCGCTGTCGGGGTCGCGGATCGCGACCTTCGGCGACAGGTCGAACGCGACGGAGACACGCTGCGACCCGCGGCGCTGCACCTCGACGAGCGACGATGGAATCGTCACGCGATAGCCGCGCTGCTTGCCGTTCTTGCCTGAGCTCGTCCACGGTGCGATCACCTCGACCTCCCCCTCCTCGACGGCCATGGCCCCTTGGATGCTGATCCTGATGTGCTCGCCCGCCTCGAGCCGGCGGACCATGGCGCCAGGCGCCAGGCGAACGACCAGCGAGTTCTCCTCGACCTTGTCGAGGACAGCCTCAAGGTCTGTGCCGTCATCGGATCCCCCGAGCGGTTCGAGCAGGACGGGCAGCGAACGGTCGGCCGCCTCGTTCAGCATCTGCCTGACGCCTTCGTCGACGGGCTCCGAGAACCCGACCAACCCCCCGAGTTTGTGAAGCCAGACATGCATCAACAGGAGAATCGTCCCTTCCTGCGGCTCAGAGGAGCGAATCGGCCGAATGCGGCGAACTGCCGCCCGCCTGTGCCGCCCATGCAGTCCGTGCAGCCCGTGCAGCCCGTGCAGCCCGTGCTGCCCGTGCTGCCTGTGCGGTTGCAGGATGGCGGGGCGGGCGG
>JBIKTI010000174.1:0-5795 GCA_044348205.1 Phycisphaerales bacterium
GGTGCCGCCCATGTGCGCGGGCTGGTTCTCGGGGTTCGCGAAGGGAAGCGCGTTGCGCACCGCGGCGAGGTCCTTCGTGAGCGGAAGCCAGCGGATCTGCTCGACGCCGAAGAGCGTGAGACCGAAGGCGTCGCCTTCGCGCGCGCGGGTGAAGTCCTCGATCGCGGTGCAGGCGAGCTCGTAGTTGCGGCCCATCATGCTGCCCGAGACATCGAGGCAGATCTGGATGTTCGTGAGCGAGCGCTCGCGCTTCGGCTGCTGCAGGCTCTGCGGGCCCGCGAGGGCGACGATCGCGAGGGCGAGGATCGCAAGCGGCACGAGGTCGAGCGCGCCAAGGACGCGCGCCATGGCGCGGCTTCGCCACGAGGTCGCGGCGGGGGCCGCGTGATCGGCGGGCGCAACGATGCCCGCGGGACGCGCGAGCACGCTCCACACGAGGACGACGGGAAGCGCGAGGAGGAGAAGGACCCACGGATGCGCGAAGGTCACGACGCACCTCCGTCGCGCGCGGCGCGCATCAGGAGTCCGTCGCGCAGGCGGTCGATCTCCGCGAGGGCGCGCGCGGCCTCGCCCGCGCTCGGCGCGTGGAGCCACGCCTCGACCGCGCGCACGACGGACGCCGTGCGTTCGTCGCTGCGCAGCGTGCGGACCGCGTCCGCAAGCGATCGCGCGTCGCCCGCGCGAAGGACGCGCAGGAGCCTGAGCTCGAGCGCGCCGCGTTCGCGTGCGTCGAGGTCGCGGGTGCGCGCCTCGTCGACCGCTGCGAAGAGCCGCTCGACGATCGAGGGCTCCGCGACGGCGGGCGCGGGTGGCGTGGGCGCCGGCCGCGTGAGGCGCCGTCGGACGACGACGACCGCAGGCACGGCGACCCACGCTGCGCCCGCAAGCCAGAGGAGCGTGGTGTAGTGCTCGCGCAGGCCGATTCCTGCGGGCGGCGCCGCGAAGACATCGGTTCCGTGGCCTGGAGGAAGCTGCGTGAAGACTTCCGCAGCGAGGGCCGTGCGCGCCTCGCCCGCGACGACGACGCTCGCGACGGGACGGCCGTCGACCTGCTCGAGATAGGGCACGAGATCGAACGCGCCTTCGACCGAGCCGATGAAGTCGATGCGGTGGCGGCCTTCGCCGAGCGGCGTGACACGGACGAGGATCGGGCTCGCGAGGTCGCGCGTGGCCTTCGCGCGAAGCTCGATCGACTCGTGGATGACCTCGATCGATCCGACCGCGCCGCGCGGCGCGCGCACGATCGCTGCGTCGGCCGACTGCGCTGCGCCGCGCGCGGGTGCTGCGCCCGCCGCGAGCATGCAGGCGCACGCCGATGCGAGCATGGCGCGCGTGATCGCAGCGAGCGTGGCACGCGAGGAACGCCGCTTCATCCACGCCCCCGTGCGAAGAGTCCGCGCATCGCCAGATGCTGGCGCAGCGCGGGAATGAAGGGTTCGTCTGTCTCGATGCGGAGGTAGTCGGCGCCCGCGCGGATCAGTTCGTCCTGCACGAGCGACGGATCGAGGAGCGCGCGCCGCGAGCCCGTGAACCACGCACGGCCCGTCTCCGCCTCGCGCGCGCGCAGGAAGCCCGCGCGCAGCGGCCGCGATTCCGCGGGGTCGCCGAGATGGATCGCGAGCGTGTCGTGGCGCTGCGACGCATGGCGGATCGCGGGCACCGCGGCTGGGTCGTGGAGGTCGCTGAGGATGACGATCACGCTCGCGCGCTCTGCCTGCTCTGCCACGCGGCGGACACGCGCGCCGACTTCGGTCGACTCCGCGAGCCCGTGCGCACGCAGCGGCTCGAGCGCGCGCCAGAGGTCGTTGCGCGAGAGGCTCGCGACGAGCGGCACCTCGCGCGCGCCGCCCGCGACGAGCGCCACGGGGCTCATGCGGCGATGCGCCACGAGCCCGAGCGCGGCAGCGATCCACACGGCGAGATCATGCTTCGAGCGCGCGGTCGACGCGACCGCCATCGACGCGGAAGTGTCGACGACGATGTAGACGGCCGTCCGCTTCAGCGCCTCGTATTCGCGCACGAAGGGCTTCCCCGTGCGCGCGGTGAGGCGCCAGTTGAGGAGCCGCACGGAGTCGCCCGGGACATAGGGCCGCGAGCTTGCGTACTCGAGGCCGCTTCCCACGAGCCGCGAGGCGTCGCTTCCGAAGGCGAGGTCGTCGGCGAGCCGCCGCACGACGAGGTCGAAATCGCCGCGCGCGAGCGACTCGGGCGCGGGAAGATCGAGGTCGGTGCTGGCCGCTTGCGTGGTCATCGCGGGGGGCTTACGCCATCGTGTCGAGGAGTTCGCGCAGCACGGCTTCCGCGGTGCGGCCCTTCGCGAGCGCCTCGTAGGAGAGGCGCATGCGGTGGAGGATCACATCGTCCGCGAGCGCGAAGATGTCCTCGGGGATCGTGTAGCCGCGGCCGTGGATGAAGGCGCGCGCCCGCGAGGCGTGGACGAGGGCGAGCGCTGCGCGGGGGCTGCAGCCGAGCTCGATGTCCTTGTGGCGGCGCGTCAGGTTGACGAGCTCGACCACATCGCGCACGAAGACATCGCTGACATGGATCGACTGGACGGCCGCCATCGCGGCGGTGAGGTCGGCCACATGCATGCGGCGACTTCCATCGATCGCGTCGAAGGCGCTCATCGGCACCGCGCCGTCGCCCTGGCGCTTGAGGCGCAGGCCGAGGCTCCTGCGCACGACCTCCGCCTCGTCGGCGGGCGTCGGATAGGAGAGCCTGTGGCGCAGCATGAAGCGGTCGAGCTGCGCCTCGGGAAGCTCGAAGGTTCCCGCCTGTTCGATGGGGTTCTGCGTGGCGATCACGAGGAACGGCGCGGGCAGGTCGTGCGTGGTGTCGCCGATCGACACGCGGCGCTCCTGCATCGCCTCGAGCAGCGCCGACTGCACCTTCGGGCTCGCGCGGTTGATTTCGTCTGCAAGCAGGAGGTTCGTGAAGATCGGGCCCTTGTGGATGCGGAACTCGCTCGTCTTCTGCTCGAGGATCTCGCTTCCCACGATGTCGCTCGGCAGGAGGTCGATCGTGAACTGGACGCGCGCGAACCTGAGGTCGATCGCCTTCGCGACGGATTGCACGAGCAGCGTCTTCGCGATGCCAGGCACGCCTTCGAGCAGGAGATGTCCGCCCGTCAGGAGCGCGATGAGGACGCGCTCGACGACGATGTCCTGGCCGACGACCGTGCGCGCGACCTCGGTGCGCACATGGTCGACGAAGGGCGAATGGCCGAACGGAGCGCCCGTGTTCGTGCGGGTGTTCGAGTCGATGGCGGTCATGGGTTGGGCGCCTCCTCGGCGAGCAGCTTCTCGAGCAGTTCCTTCGCGCGGCCTGGCTTGATTCCCGCGGCGCGCACGATGCCCGCGCGGTCGACGAGCACCGTGGCGGGCAAGTGGTCGATGCCGAAGGCGCGCGCGGTGGCGCCCGACGCCGGCCCGCGCACGCGGCCGTCCGCCGCGGCAGGCGGTGCCGCCGAAGCATCGGCGGCTTCCGCGGTCTTCGCCGCCGCGTCCTGCGCGACGAACGCCTTCGACTCGAGCGCCGTGAGCGCCGCGCGCGTGGCGGCGGGGTCGGCGGAGGCCGCGCAGATCGCCACGCATGCGACTCCCTGCGCCGCGAACTCCTTCTCGAGCGCCGCGAACTCCGCAAGCGCGCGTTCGCCGAGCGCGCCCGCTCGGGTGAAATGCACGAGGACGACCGAGCGCTTCATGGCGTTCGCAGGCATCGCGTCGCCGTTCCACGACGCGACCTCGAACGCGGGGGCTGCGCGGCCCTCGGCCTCGCGAAGCGCAGCGGGGCGCTTGGCGCCGCCTGCGAAGAACTCGTCCGCGAAGCCGCCGCCCGCACTTGTTCCAGCGGGCGCCGCCTCTGCGAGCAGCATCTCGACCACCTTCTCGACCTCCGTCGGGATGAGACCCGCCGCGCGCACGACGCCCGCGCGGTCGATCACGATGTAGGTCGGCCAGAAGGGAACGCCGTAGGCCTTCGCAGACGCGCCGCCCGAACCGTCCTTCGCGATCCGGTAGTTGATCTTCTTCTCTCGCGCGACCGCGTCGGCGCGGTCCCAGCCTGCGTTCGCGTCGTGCATGCCGATGAAGACGAGGTCGCCCGACGCCTCGTGCTTCTTGACGAGCGCGACATTCTCGGGAATCGCCGCCATGCACGGGCCGCACCAGGTCGCCCAGAAGTCGAGGACGACGACCTTGCCCTTGCTTGCAGCGAGCGTGATGGCGTCGCCGATCCATGATTCGGCCGCGATTTCGGGCGCGGGCTTCCCCTCGAGCGCGCGGAGTTCTGCGGGGCGCGTGGCGCCGCCGAAGAACCACTCGTCGGGGATCGGCGGCGCGGGCGTGGCGGTTGCGGCTGCGCCGCGCACGAACAGGGCCGCGAGGACGAGCGGTGCGATGATCGGTCGAAGCATGTAGCGAGGGGCTCTGGGTCTTCGGGGGCTTTCGGGGGCGCGCAGACTCCGCGTCGGCGACGCGCAGGGCGCGGGCCGCACTGTACCTCCGCGAAGGTTGCGGCCGCACCATCGGTTGGACGCTTCCACGCGGATTCGCTGGGGCGCTTGAGTCGAAGCGGGGGGCGGCGCAGGCCTCAGCGCCTTGGCGGCAGCGTCGGCGGCGAGGCGCCGAACCCGGTCGACGCGCCGCCCGTGCGCACCCAGATCATGGGCACTGCGACGAGCCAGCTCGGGAAGAGCCCAAGGCCTGGGATCGCCTCGAGGAGGAGCGCGAGGAGGAGCTCGATGCGGAAGCCGAGCAGGAACGCGATCGCAAGCCCGATGCCGAGGTCAAAGGCGACTGCGAAGCCCTCGCCGAAGGGGGCGCCGATCGAGTCCGCGAAGAGCGCGACGCACAGGGCAAGCGCATAGCGGAGCTTCGTCGTCTGCTTCGGGCGGGAGGCGCCAGCGACCTGATCCTCCGCGCGCGGAACGCGCCGCGCCTCGACCTGCGTCACCATCGGGAGGCCGCCGCTTGCGCCATCGCCCGCGCGCTCTGGCGCGCCCGGGAGTTCGGTCGAGGGCTTCTGGTCGTCCATGGTGGTCGAAGTCGGCGGATGCGTGCGGCGGAGCGTAGTCGCAAGCGGGCGGCGGGGGAGCCGAGGACGCGGATTGGCGGGCGCAATCGGGCGATTTCAACCGCGCGCGGTGAACTCTGCCATCAACCCGAGCTGCGAGGCGAGGCGCTCGCATGCGGAGGCTGTCGCGGCGCGGGCGCGCTTCTTCGGCGCTGCGCCCTCGAGCCAGATGCGGTTCACGCGAAGGACGCCGTCCGCGCGGTCGCTCTCGAGGTCGACGCGCGCGACGAAGCGTTCGCCCGCGAGGACGGGCATGGTGTAGTAGCCGTGGACGCGCTTGGCGGCGGGCACGAACGCTTCAAATCGGTAGTGGAATTCGAAGAGTTCCGCGAGGCGAGGGCGTTCGCGCACAAGCGGGTCGAACGGCGTGAGAAGGCGCGGCGTCTCGTCTGGTTCGATGCGCGCAGCGAGGCGCCTCCAGTCGAGCCGCGCGAAGCCCGCGACGGGCGCGCGCCCGAGCCGCTCGAGCGCGACGATCGCGATTTCGCCGCGTTTTGCGGCTGTTTCGCACCACGCCTTCGCCTCGAGAGGCGAGATCGCCCACAGATAGTGCGCGATCTCGCGCGGCGTCGCGGCGCCGAGCCGCTCGAGCGCGGCGAGGCACGCGAAGCGGACGAGTTCGTCGCGCGGCGGCTGCGCGGGAATCGCGCCGTACACCCGTTCCGCAAGGTCGTAGACCTTCTCGAACCCGCGCCGCGAGTGGACAGCGACCTCGCCCGTGC
>JBIKTI010000175.1:0-5790 GCA_044348205.1 Phycisphaerales bacterium
GCGGTGCATGGCGCGCACGAGCGCCACGCGCGAGGTCGTCTGCTTGAATCCGTTCGATGCGTAGAGCCGCTTCGCGGGAGCGTTGCGCGCATCGACCGCGAGCGTGACGGTGCCCACGCGCGCGGCGGAGACTTCGTGCAGCGCTGCGGCGAGGAGGATGCGCGCGAGCCCGAGGCCGCGCACCGCGGGCGCGAGCCCGAAGTAGGCGAGTTCGCTCGATGTTCCGTCGGGCGAATCGTTGAGCAGGCACACGCCGCACGCGGCGCCGTTGCGGCGCAGGATCAGCCAGTGGCGCCGCCGTGCGCCGACGCCGAAGTGGCCGTCGAGCACATCCGATGTCGCGCGGAGCCCTGCGAGACCCGGGCAGTCGAGCGTGTCGATGTAGGTCGACTCGAGGACGGCGGTCAGCGTCGCGCGGGCCTCCTCGGGAAGACGCGATGCATCCTCGCCATCGAGGATCGTGCGCGGGGCAGCGGCCTCGATAGACCAGCCTGCTGGAATCTCGGGCTGCGCGAGCGTGCCCGCCCGAGGGAGCGCGCGCTCGAGATACTCGAGGAGCGCCATCCGTTCGAGTCCCGCCATCTCGTAGGCGAGGATGTCGAGCGAATGCGTCGGATCGAGGAGCCCCTGCGCGAGATCGGACTCGGACTCCGACCCGTCGGCCGCGGCGCGTATCAGCCGCGCGAGCTCGGGGACATCCTTCGAGGTGCGCGCGCGGCTCGCGATGAGCATCGCCGTGCGCCCGAGCGAGGGGACGGAGAGGACGGCCATGCGGTAGCGACCGTCGTGATCGGCGAGGCACCACAGGTAGTCGAGGCGGATCGACGCCCGCACCGCCTGGTCGATGAACCTCCGCGCTGCGGAGGGGCCCGCCGCAAGCAGGGCACCCATGGCATCGGCTTGCCGCTCCGGGGGGGCACGCACGATCTCAAGCTGGGAATTCGGGTCGATCATGACGGGCCTGCACAGCGGCGAAGCGTACTGCGGCGGCCCTGTCGGCGCAGGGGGATCCTCCCGTGGAACCCGTTCGATCCGACTCGGTTTCGGTTACACTCCGCGCCCCGCGGACGCTTCTTCGCCGCAGGATTCCCGACCATGCCGGAGCACGCCATGCGCAGCGACCTTTCGATTCCGTTCCTCGCCACGATCGCCCTCGTCGGTTCGCTCGGCCTCTGTGCGGACGCTTCGACGGCGGCGGGCGTCACGATGGCCCCGTCCACGCAGGCCGCGCCGCGCCGCATCGCCAAGGAACTCGACTTCAGCGCCACGGAGCTGCGTCTCTTCAAGGACCCCGAGAGCGGGCTGCACTACTGGTTCTTCACCTACGAGGTCGAGAACAACACAGGCCGCGACACCCGCTTCGCCCCGCGCATCGAGCTCTTGATCGATGACGGACGCATCGTCCGTCAGGGAGAGGGTGTTCCGGGCAGCGTGACGGCGCAGGTCAAGGAATACCTTGGCAACCCGCTCCTCGAGGATCAGTTCGAGATCCTCGGCGAGGTGATGCAGGGGAAAGCCCACGCCAAGTCTGGCCTCGTCGTGTTCAAGGCGGAAGACCTGACCCCGACCGAACTGACCGTCTTCGTGCAGGGGCTGTCCCGCGAGAGCGAGCGGCGGCCGCACCCGAAGACAGGCGAACTCGTCACGCTCCGAAAGACGGTCCGTCTCGATTATCTGGTCCCTGGCGACCCCAAGCCGATCGGAACAGAGACCTATCCGATCGTCGCGCGGGAGTGGATTTTCCGCTAAGGCTTCAGTATCCTCTCCCGACTCGGGACAGAGGCCTCGGCCTCGGTGCCCTTCGTCACCGTCCGTCAACCGCTCGATCGCGCCCTTCGTGGCGACTCGAGGCATCGCTGGAGATTCAGTCGTGGCACACAAGAAGGGTCAAGGCTCAACCAAGAACGGACGCGACTCGAACCCGCAGTTCCGCGGGATCAAGCTCTACGGTGGTCAGGCCGCGAAGGCTGGCTCGATCATCGTGCGCCAGTGCGGCACGGTGTGGAAGCCCGGCTATCTCGTCCACATGGGTTCCGACTGCACCCTGATGGCAGAAGCCGCAGGCACGGTGGTGTTCAAGGGCGGGCGCGTGCACATCGTGCCGTCCGACCCGAACACGCCGCGCATGGCGAACGTTGGCTGAGGCCACTCGGCCGAGGCTGAGAAACGAGATCACATGACGCCGTGCGCGAGTGCGCACGGCGTCTTCCTTCCCATCATGCTTGTCGACGAAGCCATCATCCATGTGCGAAGCGGCCGCGGCGGCAACGGCGTGTCGCACTTCCGTCGCGAGAAGTCGATCATGAAGGGCGGGCCCGACGGCGGCGACGGTGGCCGCGGGGGCCATGTGATCCTCGTCGGCGACTCGCATCTCGACACCCTCGTCGAGTTCCAGCATCGGCCTCATCTCTTCGCGGAGAGCGGCGAGAACGGCGCGAAGAAGAAGTGCCACGGCTCGGATGCGCCCGATCTCCTCGTGCGCGTTCCGCTTGGCACCACGGTGCGCAACGCCGAGACCGACGACTTGGTCGCGGACATCGTCGAGGAAGGCCAGCAGGTCGTTGTCGCGGCGGGCGGGCGCGGCGGGCTTGGCAACGACCGCTTCAAGACCGCGACGCACCAGTCTCCCACCGAGTGCACCCCTGGCGGCGAGCCCGTCGAGCTGTCGTTTCGGCTCGAGCTGCGGCTGATCGCAGACATCGGCTTCGTCGGTCTTCCCAACGCTGGCAAGTCGACGCTTCTTGGCGCCGCCAGCCGTGCGCAGGCGAAGGTCGGCGCCTACCCGTTCACCACGCGGCGCCCCCAGCTTGGGATCGCAGAGCTGCCCGGTGACCGGCGCGTCGTGTGCGCGGACATCCCGGGCCTGATCGAGGGTGCGAGCGAAGGGGCGGGGCTCGGCCACGACTTCCTTCGCCACATCGAGCGCACCCGCGCGATCGTGCACCTCGTCGATCTCGCGCCGCTCGACGGATCGAAGCCCGCCGAGAACTACCGCACCATTCGCGAGGAGCTCCACGCCTTCTCGCCCGCGCTCGCGGAGAAGCCCGAGATCGTGGCGTTCTCGAAGCTCGACCTCGTGCCGGAGGAGGAGCGTGCGAAGCGCGTGCGACGACTTGCGACCGAGATCGGTCTTTCCGCGCGCGGATCGGGTGGAGACGACGAACCCGTCGTGATCTCCGCAGCCACGGGCGAGGGAATCCGCGAGCTCCTCGAGCGCTGCTACGCGCTCGTCAAGGGCACCGCGGCACCGACGGACTGGCGCAGGTAGCGCGCCCCCGCATCAACGGCAGAGGACCCTGAACGCAGCGAAGAAGTCGCCGAACTCAGCGCGGTGGCGGTCCGCGATCGTCAACTCCGCGATCTCCGCGGCGAGCGATGCGCCTTCGCGCAGGATCTCCGCGCGGCCACCGCCTGCGTCCGCGATCTCGGGGAACCAGGTGTGGCTCGGGCGCTTGCGCATCTCGGGAATGGGAGCCTTTGGAGGCGCGACGGGCGTGCGGCCGTTGCGTCCGCGGCCGTCTTTCGCATCCTCATCCTTCGCGTCCTCGACCTCTGCATCTGGGCCTTCGTCGGTGGGAAGCGGCGCGCGCTCGGAGCCCTCCTCCTTGAGGTTCGCCTCCTTGTCACGGGCCACGATGCCGTAGGTGCGCACCCCTCCGCGGGTGAACGCCCGCTTCGCCAGTTCGATGCACAGCGTTCCCTCGCCGACATGTGGCGGGGCGTCGCCCACGAGGACAAGCGCGCGGATCGGCTGTGGTGCAGGAGGACGCGCATCGGGAAGCCACGAGAACTTCGAGAGCGCCTGCTTCATGGCGGAGTAGACGCTTTCCGGCTCGTCGCCGCCGCCTTCGGCCGAAAGGGCCCAGAGCCTCTTCTCAGCCTCGGCGACGCTCTGCGTGAAGTCCCACGCGCGCATCTCCCACGCGTCGGTCCTGTCGCGGTAGCCGACGATGGCGATGCGCACGCCGCCCGTCACGCTGCCGAGGAAGTCGACGAGGTCGGTGATGCTCGACTGGGCGTCGGAGAGCTCGCGCCACATGCTGGCGGTGCAGTCGATGAGGATCGCGAGGTCCATCGGTCGGTCCGCGACCGAGGCGAGGTAGCCTTCGAAGGCGATGAAGTCCGCGGGCGAGAGCGTGGCGACCTTGTTCGGGGCCACGAGGCGCGCTCCCGCAGGCGTCGAGGGGACGAGCGCCGCTTCGCGAAAGCCCGGGTCTCTCCGCGACTTGCGGAACCACTCGCGCCAGCGGTGCTCGCGGCCGAGGTCTTGCGCCGCAGTGATCGCCGCGAGGCGCGCGGAGAGCGTGCCCGCCTCGGTGCGGTCCATGCGCACGATCACGAGGCGGAGGAGTTCGTCCATGCGCTTTCGGATCGCAGCGTCCTCTGTGCGGCCGAGCGCTGCGAGGATCTCGAGCGCGAGCGCGCAGTCTGCGGGGCGGCCCGAGCGCTCGAGCGGCGCGAGGCGTGCATCGAGCGTCGCCTGCGGGACCGCGTAGCGGCCCCGCACGATCGCGCGCAGGACGAGCGGATCGCGCTCCGACTCGAGGATCTCGGTCGCGACGGGCACGCCACGGCGGGCGAGACAGGCGAACGCATAGGCGCGGACGCGCCACGACGGGTCGCCCGTGAGGGAGAGCAGCCTCCCCGCGCTTGCTTCGCAGTCGAAGCGCTCGAGCCGCATGGCTGCGAGCGCGCGCGAGGTCCACGCGCGCGAGGTCGCGAGCCTGTTGAGCGCCTCGGACTCCTCGGGCGTCGCGTCGCCGAGACGAACCTCTGTGGTCGGCGCGGCCGCTGGCTCCTTCGGCCGCTGGCCGTCGACTTGAGCCGCAGGCGGCGCGGCGATCGCAAGAAGCGCGGTCAGGACGATGGCGACCATGACAGGCACGAGGCGGAGTGTACGCTGCGCCATCCGCGCGACGGCACGATTTCGCGCCGCGCGGGCTCCCTTCGGAGGCAACACCATGATCGAACGCCAGTCCTTCGAGTCCGTCTTTGCGCGCGCGAGGCCCTACGCCGCGTATCTCGCGACCGACCCCGCCCGCGCTGGTGGCTGGAACACCGTCTACGACCGCGTCGCCTTGAGCGAGGTGCAGCGCGCGGAGCTCGCGAGCTTCACGCGGCGCATGCAGGTGCTCGTCGTGAGCGGCACCTGGTGCGGCGACTGCGTGCAGCAGGGGCCGCTGATCGCGCGCATCGCGGAGGCTTCGCCCGCGATCGACCTCCGCTGGGTCGACCGCGACGAGGAGTCGGAGTTCTCCTCGCGCGTCAGGATCTGCGGCGGCGGCCGCGTGCCGACGGTGGTCTTCGCCGCGGAGGACGGAGAGGCGTGCTCGATCTTCGGCGACCGCACGCTCTCGCGCTATCGCGGGCTCGCGCGGCGGCAGCTTGGCGCCTCGTGCGAGCTGCCGTGGGCTGAGATTCCCGTAGACGAGACCAAGGCCGTTCTCGAGGAGTGGTTGAACGAGTTCGAGCGCGTGCAGTGGATGCTGCGGCTTTCGCCGCGGCTTCGGCAGAAGCACGGCGACTGAGCGAGCCTGGCGCTACCGGAGCGACAGCAGCGCAGCGAGGTCCCTTGGTCCGACGACGCCGTCGCCGTCGAGGTCGCCGAGGCCGTTCGCGCCCCAGTTCCGAATCAGGATCGCGAGATCCGCAGCACCAACGGTCCCGTCGCCGTCGAGGTCGCCCGCGGGTTCCTCGATGTCGTCGCGTCCACTCCCGTTGGCATCGGGGTCGATGCAGTCCGCGATGCCGTCGCCGTCCGTGTCGGGGTCGTCCACGCGATCGCCGTCG
>JBIKTI010000176.1:0-5788 GCA_044348205.1 Phycisphaerales bacterium
GACGCGCTGGCATCCGAGGTTCGGGCACATGATCCGCACGACTTCATCATTGGCAGCCATAGAGGTCTCCTTCTCTCGTCCATCCGGTCTAGTCAGGTTCAGCGGAGATCGGCAGACGGGGGGGGGCGCTTGAACGGGACTCCCGAGATGCCCCGAAACCCCGGGGGGCAGGGCGCGACCCCGCAGGCAACCTATCCTGCGTGGGTGACGACGCTCAGGCTCCATGGCGAAGGCGCAGACGACCAGTCCCGCGGAGGGGTACGGACGCTCGCGGAGGTGCTTGGTGGGCATGGCGGCGCGGAGCATGGCGGCGCGGGCCTGCGCGTCCGTGGGCTCTACGCCCATGTCCCGTTCTGCTTCCACAAGTGCCACTACTGCGACTTCTACTCGTTCGTCGACCGCGAAGGTCGGAGCGGCGCGTTCCTCGATCGGTTCGAGGCCGATGTCGCGTGGGCGTGCGAGCGGATCGAGGGCGAGATCGACACAGTGTTCGTCGGCGGCGGCACGCCGACCCTCCTGACGGCGGACGAACTGCGCAGGCTGACCGCAGCGATCGCGCGGCTGCCGCTCGCGCGCGGGGCCGAGTGGACCGTCGAGGCGAACCCAGAGACGATCGATCGCGAGAAGGCGGATGTGCTCGCTGCGGGGGGCGTGAACCGCGTCTCGATCGGCGCGCAGAGCTTCGACCCGAAGCACCTCAAGACGCTCGAGCGCTGGCATGATCCTGCGAATGTCGCGCGCGCGGCCGAGACGCTGCGCGCGGCGGGGCTTTCGAACTTCAACCTCGACCTCATTTTCGGCGTGCCTGGTCAGACGCTCGGCGAGTGGCGCGACGACCTCGCGCAGGCGCTCGCGCTTCGCCCCGAGCACCTCTCGTGCTACGGGCTCACCTACGAGCCGAACACAGCGATGACGAAGAGGCTCCAGAAGGGCGAGTTCGACCCGTGCGACGACGAGGTCGAGGCCACGATGTACGACGCGACGCGTGCGACGCTCTCGGCGGCGGGGTTCGCGCAGTACGAGATCTCGAACTACGCGCGCACAGGCCGCGAGTGCCGCCACAATCTCATCTACTGGCGCAACGAACCGTGGTGGGCGATCGGCCCGAGCGCAAGCGGATTCGTCGCGGGGCATCGCTTCAAGGTGGTGCCGCGGCTCGGGGACTGGCTTGCGCGCGGAGTCGAGGCGGGGGGCGATGGTTCGCAGCCAGTCGTCGATGTCGAGCCGCCCGACGAGAAGCGCCACACAAGCGAGGCGCTGATGCTTGGACTCCGCCTGATGGAAGGCATCGACGCCGCGCTTGAGCGCCGCGCTGTCGAACTCGAGCCCGCGCGCGCGGCCGTGTTCGCGCGGGCGATCGCGGACGGGCTGCTCGAGCGGACCTCGCAGGGACGCGTGCGGTTCACGCACCGTGGCGCGGCGCTCGCGAACGAGGTGCTGCAGGACCTGGTGTAGGTCGGCCCCGCGCCCGCGACCGCCCGTCCGCATCGGCAGAGCGAGCGAGTTGCGAAGCAGGTCGCGAGCGCTCGACTATCGCCCGCTGAAGAAGCTCTTGATCGCGTGCACGGTCACCGCGCGGCCGATCGCTGCGATCGACTCGGTGAGCGGGATCTCCTTCGGGCAGACCTTCACGCAGTTCTGCGCGTTGCCGCAGTCGTTCACGCCGCCCTTGGCCATCAGGACATCGAGGCGCTCCGACGCGAGCGCGGCGCCCGTGGGGTGGGCGTTGAAGAGCCGTGCCTGGGAGATCGCGTGGGCGCCGACGAACTCGCCGTCCCACTTCGACTTGTCCTCCTCGAGGTTGAACTGCGGGCACGCCTCGAGGCAGCACGCGCAGGTCATACAGGTCGACAGGGTGTAGCGCGTCTCCTGGTTGGCAGGAGTGTCCTTCGGCCCCGCACCGAGGTGATAGGTGCCGTCGATCGGGACCCACGCCTTCACGCGCTCGAGGTTGTGGAACGCGCGCGAGCGGTCGACCGCGAGATCGCGGACAACAGGGAACTTCGACATCGGCTCGAGGGTGATGGTGCCGTCGGGCCCGACGACCTTGTCGACGAGCGCGGAGCACGACGGGCGCACCTTGCCGTTGATGATCATCGCGCAGCTTCCGCAGACCTCCTCGAGGCAGCCCGAGTCGTAGCAGACGGGCGTCGTGGCCTTGCCTTCCGCCGTCTTCGACATGCGCGCGATCTGCTGCAGGCAGGCGATCACATTCGACCCTGGCTCGGCATCGACGAGGAACTCCTCCCAGCGAGGCGCCTCGCCCGGACGGTCCTGCCGCTTGATGCGGAATCGGACCGTGCGGCTGGCGTTGGCGGACGGGCGTGGGGCGCTCTGGGTGTCGGAAACCATGGCGTGTTCTCGGAAGGCGCGATGATAGTCGGATTGCGTGCGTCAGGGCGCGCTCGAAATGCCGCTCGATGCACGAACACCGCGCTTCTCGGCTGCGTTCGCACAGACCCTTCAGGACGCACCCGCCAAAGCGCCGATAGAACCGCACCGTGGCAGAGCCCCGAGCCATCCTCAAGCTGATGCGGCCAGGAGACTGGACGAAGAACAGCTTCGTCCTGCTGGCCTTCATCTTCTGGGCCGCGAACGCCGTCCGGACGGCGCCCGCCGAGGAGCTCGTCTCGCGCGGGCTCGATGCGCTGCTTGCGTTCGCTGCCTTCTCCCTCGCCGCAAGCGGCTTCTATGCGATCAACGATGCGCTCGACGCCGAGAAGGACCGCCAGCATCCCGTGAAGCGGCGCAGGCCCGTCGCGTCGGGCGCCGTGTCGCGTCCTTTCGCGGTAGGGCTTGGCGTGGGGCTCGAGATCGCGGCGCTTCTCGTCGCCGCGAGCGTCTCGGTGGAGCTTGTCGGGGCGATCGCGCTCTACGGCGTCCTCCAGGGCCTCTACAACGGAAAGCTGAAGCGCGTGCCCGTGGTGGATGTGACGACGATCGCCACAGGGTTCGCCCTGCGCGCGGCTGCGGGCGCGGTCGCGATCGATGTCAGGATCAGCGTCTGGCTCGTCCTCTGCGTCTTCTTCCTCTGCCTCTACCTCGGCTTCATCAAGCGGATGTGCGACCTCGTGAGCGCGGAGCGCGCGGGGAGCGCGTGGAAGCCATCCGCCGACTGGCGCGGCCGCGACGAGCTGCAGTGGCTTCTCGGCCTGGCCGCCGTGATGACGGTCCTGATGTACCTCTCGTACACGCTCAGCGAGCACGCGCAGGCGCTCTTCGGGTCGCGCGCGACGGGCCTTGCGCTGCTGACGCCGCTGGTGCTCGTCGCGATCCATCGTTTCTGGCGCCGCGCGAACGAGGGAAGCTCCGACAGCCCGCTCGAGGCGCTTCGCATGGACGGTGTGCTTCTCGCGACGATCCTGCTGTTCGTGGCGCTGCTCGGTGTCGTGCTCTTCGTGCCCGCCGTGGGGGGGATTCTCGACGGCGTGTTCCTCGCCCACGCGTCCTCGGGGACGGCGTCGTGACGGGAGCTTCTGTCAGGCGTCGCGAGTTCCTTCTCCCAGCGGTTGTCGCAGGTGCCCTCCACGGGGTGCTCGCGTTCGCAGGCGTGCTCGCGGGGCTCGAGGGAACCTACGCGCATGCGGACCAGGTTGCCTACCACGCGCCCACGATCGCGAAGATGGCCGCGGAGATGCCGAGCCCCGTGCTGTCCGACTACCAGTCGGCGACCGCGCCTGGGTTTCACCTCGCGATGTCGGCGTTCAGTTCGCTCGGGGCCGATTCGTCCGCGCTGCGCGCGATGAACGCGCTCTTCGGCGCAGCACTCGTCGCGTTCGCGACGGCGCTCGTGGCCGTGCGCGGCGGCGGCAGGGCGGCGCTCGCCTTCGGCGCTGCGCTTGCGCTCTCGCCCTACACGCTGAACCCGTCGATCTGGCTGGCGACCGACAACCTCGCGATGCTCTTCGTGCTCGCCGCCTTCGCTGCGGCGATGCCGCTCGCCGCGGGGCGCGCCCCGCGCGCGGCGGTCGTGGGCGCGGCTGCGTCGATCCTCGCCGTCGCTGCGGTGGGTGTCCGTCAGATCATGGCCTATGCAGCGGCGTTTCCAGGGGCCGCGATCGTGGCGCGCGCGTGCGCGGAGCGGCGGATGCCGAGCGTGGCCGCGCTCGGGGGCGCTGCGCTTGCGCTCGTCCCTGCGCTTCTTCTCGTAGCGTTCTTCGTCTGGCTCTGGGGCGGACTCGTGCCGCCGTCGTTCCAGCAGTACCACGGAAGCGGGGGAAACCCGGCGACACCCGTCTATGCGCTTGCGCTCGTCGGCATCTGGGGGTTGGCGGTGTTCCTCGGGATTCCTGGCTACCTGCGCGAGCTTCTGACGCCGCGCATGGCCCTGGTCGCCATGCTCGCGGGCGCCGCGTGCTGCCTCGTCCCTTCGAACTATGTGGTCCATGTCCGCTTCGGCGGCGTCCTGTGGACGGTCGCGTCGAAACTCCCTTCGATCGCCGAGCGGTCGCTGTTCCTCGTTCCGCTCGCGGCGCTCGGTGCGGCGGCGATCGCGGCGTATCTCAGGCTCTGGTCGCGCTCACAGGACATCGCGGCGCGCGGGATCGGCGCGTATGCCCTCTTCGCGCTCCTTGGAAGCATCGCCGCGCAGACCGCGAACAGCCAGTGCTTCGAGCGCTATCTGCAGCCGCCCGTCTTGGTCTTCACCGCGATCGCAGCGATGGCGCTCGCCGGCCGCAGCTACCGCGCATGGCCACTCATCGCTGCCGCAGCGCTCTCGGCCGCGCTTTCGGCGATGAACATCCTGCGCGGCGGCGCGTGAACGGGCGAGCGCTCGCGCGACGGCTCGGTCAGCCGCCGACCTTGCCGTAGGTCCGCGCGCGAGGCTGGACAAGCGGCAGTTCGTACGGTTCGAACGAGATCGACGGGCGCGAGCTCTCGGGGTCGAACTTCGCGACCGTGGTCTTCATGTAGTTCGCGTCGTCGCGCTGCTGGTAGTCGGTGCGGAAGTGGCTGCCGCGCGACTCCTTGCGCTCGAGGCCGCCCTCGATCATCGCCTCTGCGAGGATGAGCATGTCGCCCGTCGCGCGCGCGAACGAGAGGTTCTGGTTCGTCCAGAGGCCAGTGTCGGAGATCGAGATGCGCTTGAAGCGCTCGCGGAGCTCCGCGAGCTTGACGCGCGCCTGCATGAGGCGTTCGGCGCTCTTGACGACCGTGCTCGCAGCAGTCATCTCCTCGCCCATCTCCTTGGCGATGGCGTATGGATTCTCAGGGCCCTTGGAGTCGATGAGGCGCTGCTGCCTGTCCTGCTCGATCTTCTCGTTGTTCGAGAAGACGGAGGCGTCGGTGGCATCGGCTGGGTTCTTCCTGTCGCGCGCGTGGTTGGCCACGCCCGCGCCGCAGAAGAGGCCGTCGAAGATGCAGGAGAGCAGGGCGTTTGCGCCAAGGCGGTTGGCGCCGTGGTACTGGTAGTTCGCCTCGCCGAAGGCGAAGAGGCCGTCGATGTTCGTCATCATCGAGTTGGGCGCGCCGTACACCATGCCCTTGCCGTCGGGCTTCGCGGTGTAGGTGGTCCAGAGGCCGCCCATCGAGTAGTGGACGCCCGGGAAGATCTTCATGGGGACTTCCGCGGGGTCGTCGCCCACGAACTTCCGGTAGATCTCGATGATGCCTCCGAGCTTGCGCTCCAAGTACTCGCGGTCGAGGTGCGTGAGGTCGAGATAGACCATGTTGCCGCCGCCGACGCCGAGGCCGTCCTTGACGCAGATCTCGAAGATCTCGCGCGTGGCGATGTCGCGGGGCACGATGTTTCCGTACTTCGGATAGCGCTCCTCGAGGAAGTAGTAGC